>JBDTXW010000043.1:0-15036 GCA_040005975.1 Betaproteobacteria bacterium
CCCGCTATCGTCGATGATCTGCATCCGCCAGGACCCGCGAACGCCGCGCTAAGAAAGAGCCCATGAACATTCGCATCGTCGGCGCATGGCTTGCTGCGTTGTGCGTGATCGCCGGACCGGCCGTCGCGCAGGCGCCCGCGCAACCGCTCGCGCCGGTTCGCCTGATCAGCTTCGACGGGGGTTGGAACCTGCCGGTGTGGGCCGCGCAGCGCCAGGGATTTTTCGGAGCGAACGGCGTCACCGTCCAGATGACTTACACGCCGAGCTCCGGCTTTCTGATCGCGTCGCTGTTCGACGGCAGGCAGGACGTGGCGCTCGCGCTGATGGACAACCTGGTCGCCTATCAGGAAGGCCAGGGCGAGGTGAAGATTTCCGAGCCTCCCGACCTCGTCGCGATTCTCGGTGGCGACGGCGGTTTCCTGTCGGTGGTGAGCGCGCCCGGCGTGAAATCGTTCGCGGACCTGAAGGGGAAAACGCTGTCGGTCGACGCCCTGACGACCGGCGCCGCGTTCGTGCTGCGCGAGCTGGTCGCCAAGAATGGCCTCACGGAGGGCGATGTCAGCTACGTGCGGGCTGGCGCCACGGCGAATCGCTATGCGGAGCTCCTTGCCGGCAAGCACGACGCGACCTTGCTGCGCACCCCTTTCGAGGTGCTGGCGCAGAATCGCGGCTACCACGTTCTGGCCAGCGCGGAAACGCTCGGACCGTATCAGGGAACGGTCGGATTCGTTCGCCGCTCGTGGGCGCAAGCGCACGAGGACGCCGTCGTCGGGTTTCTCAAAGGATATCGGGCCGGCGTCGAATGGGTCTACCAGCCGGCGAACCGGGAAATCGTCGAGGCCCTGCTGATAGCCAACATCCGCGACATGACACCCGCGCTCGCCCGGCAATCGTATGAGCTGCTGCTGGCGCAGCGGGGCGGCATCTACCGCGATGCGCGCCCGGATCTGGCAGGCATCGGCACGGTACTCGCGCTACGCAGCAAGTACGCCACACCGGCGAAGGCGCTGAGCGACCCGGCCCGCTATGTCGACCTTACGTTCTATGACAAGGCTTTTCCTGCCCGCTGAGGGCGATCGGACGTTGACCGCATGGCCAAGAAAATACGCAGCGACCCCAAGATCATCCGGCCCGATGACATCGATCCGCACTATCGTTGGGACCGGCCGTTGCAGGCACCGGGACACACGCAAGTCGACTTCGAGGAACGGGTCAATTTCCGCAGGCTGCACGACTACCGGCTGGCCCGTACGCGCGCGGCGCTGGCCGAGTCGGGGCTGGGCGCGCTGCTCTGTTTCGATCAGCACAATATCCGCTACATCACCAGCACGGTGATCGGTGAATGGGCGCGCGACAAGCTCACCCGATACGCGCTGCTCACCGGCAACGGCGATCCCTACATCTGGGATTTCGGCTCCGCGGCGAAGCACCATCGGATGCATGCGCCGTGGCTCCAGCACGACCACTGCCGCGCCGGGCTGCTGGGATTGCGCGGGGCTACCGGCAGCGACATCACGCTCTTCCGCGATGCCGCGCGCGAGATCAAGGCGCTGCTCGATGCCGAAGGCGTGGGCGACATGCCGCTCGGTTTGGACGTCGTGGAGCCCCCGATGCTCTTCGAGCTGCAGAAGCTCGGCATCGAAGTGCGCGACGGACAGCAGACGCTGTTGCAGGCGCGCGAGGTCAAGAACATCGACGAGTTGACGTTGCTCAACATGGCCGCCGCGATGGTCGACGGCGTCTACCAGGACATCGCCGAGGCGCTGAAGCCCGGCATCCGGGAAAGCGATATCGTGGCGCTTGCGACCGGGCGCCTCTACCAGATGGGCAGCGACTGCGTCGAATCGATCAATTCGATTTCCGGCGAACGATGCAGCCCGCATCCGCACAACTTCACCGACCGGTTGATCCGTCCCGGCGACCAAGCGTTCTTCGACGTCATCCAGTCTTTCATGGGGTATCGAACCTGCTATTACCGCACGTTCAGTGTCGGACGCGCGACGTCGGCCCAGCGCACCGCGTACCGCAAGGCGCGCGAATGGATGGACAAGGCGATCGCAGCGCTCAAGCCCGGTGTCACGACCGACAAGATCGCGCGTGCGCTGCCGAAGGCGGGCGACATCGGCTTTTCGACCGAAATGGAAGCCTTCGGCCTCAACTTCTGCCACGGCCTGGGGCTCGGCCTGCACGAGAGGCCGCTGATCTCGCGGCTCAATTCGCTGAAGGAGCCGATCGAGCTCAAGGTCGGGATGGTGTTCGCGGTCGAGACCTATTGTCCGGCCAGTGACGGCATCTCGGCCGCGCGCATCGAAGAGGAGGTCATCCTGACGCCCGACGGGCCGAAGATCATTTCGCTCTATCCTGCCGAAGAGCTCCCTATCGCCAATCCTTACTAGCCGATCGCCGGCACGCCCGGCCGGTCATCGGTTTCGACGACGCAGTATCCAATTCGACCGAAGGAGAGAAGCATGGCCGCGCAATCGCCCGAAGATATCGACCGCCTGTTCGCCGAAGCACTCAATGCCGGCGCGCTCGACCGGCTGGTGGCGCTTTACGAGCCGCAAGCGGCGCTGGGGCCGGAGCCCGGCAAAGTCGTCGTCGGAACCGCCGCAATTCGAGAATCGCTCGCCGCGTTTCTGGCGGGCAAGCCGAAGATCACAATCGCACCGCGGCTGGTCGCGCAGCCCGGCGATCTTGCGATCGTGACCGCCCAATGGGAATTGTCGATGACCGGGCCCGACGGCAAGCCGGCAACGATCGCCGGCCAGAGCGTCGAGGTGGTGCGCCGCCAATCGGCTGGACACTGGCTGTTCGCGATCGACATGCCATTCGGCACGGCGACATAGTGGCAGCTACCGACGCGCGGATCGGATGGATCGGGACCGGCCGCATGGGCCATGCGATGGCGTCGCGCCTCGCGCAGTCCGGCGCCGAGCTCATCGTATGGAACCGCACGCACGCCAAGGCGCTGCCACTGGCAAAGCACGGCGCGAAAATCGCACCGACACTGTCCGATCTCGCGGCTTGCGACATCGTGTTCGTGATGGTGTCGACCTGGGACGACGTGCGCGAGGTGATCGCCGGTGCCGGCGGCCTCCTTGCCGCGAACGACCTGCGCACCAGGCTCATCGTCGAGTGCTCGTCCATCTCGCTGGAAGGCTCGGCCGAATTGCGCGCCCTGCTCGCGGCCCGCGGTATCGATCTCCTCGCGGCGCCGGTCTCGGGCAACGCCAAGGTGATCGAGGCGGGACGCCTGTCGTTCGTCTGCTCGGGTCCGCGTGCGGCGTTCGACTTGGCGTTGCCGTACCTCCGGATGATCGCGCCCGCGGCGAGCTACGTCGGCGAGGGCGAGCTCGCACGCATCGTCAAGATCTGCCACAACGTCTTCCTCGGCGTCGTAATTCAGTCGCTTGCCGAGATTACGATACTCGCGCAGAAAGCCGGCGTGCCGCGCCATGCCTTGCTCGACTTCATCAACCAGAGCGTGATGGGGTCGACGTTCACGCGCTACAAGACGCCGGCACTGGTCAACCTCGACTTCAAGGTAACGTTCACGCCGGCGCTGCTACGCAAGGACCTCGATCTGGGCTTGCATGCCGGACGCGAGTTCGCCGTGCCGATGCCGCTCGCCTCGATCACCCGCGACCAGGTCCAGACGCTGATCGGTTTGGGGCTCGGTGACGAAGACTTCGCCAAGCTGATCGTGCTGCAGGCGCGCGCCTCCGGTGTCGAGCTCGAGGCGGAGAACGTGCCGGTCGGCGACGGGCTGGGCTGACGACGCGGCAACCGCTACGTCGCCGTTTCGTTAGCCGATGCGCTCGCGGCGCCCGCGTCCCACCAGATCGACCATCACCGCGGCCAGCAGCACGACGCCGACGACCAGCGGCTGCCATTGCGCGCGGATGTCGAGCAGGTTCATGCCATTGATGACCAGCGCCAGGATGATCGAGCCCAGCACCGTGCCTAGTACGCTTCCCACGCCGCCAAAGAGCGACGTACCGCCGATCAGCACCGCGGCGATCACCGGCAGCAGCAGCGGCTCGCCCATGCCCGCGTCAGCGGCGTTGACCCTGGCCAGAAAGACGACCGCAGCGATGCCCGACATCAGTCCGCTCAGCATGTAGACCAGCATCTGACGGCGCCGCACCGGGATGCCCGACAGCCGCGCCGCCTCGGGATTGGCGCCGACCGCATAGATTTCCTGTCCGAGATTGGTCGAGCGCATGAAGATCGTCGCCGCGACCAGCACCGCGGCCATCAGATAGACCGGCACCGGGACGCCGAGCAGGAATCCGGTGCCCAACGCACGAAACGCCGGAGGAAACCCGAAGATCTCCTGTCCACCCATGTAATGGAACGCGAGACCCTGCAGGATCCAGAGCATCGCGTAGGTCGCGAGGAACGGCGGCAGGCGTAATAGCGTCACCGCCAGCCCATTCAATGCGCCGGCCGCCGTGCTGCACGCGAGCGCGGTCACGACGCCGAGCCACGGTGAGAACCCCGCCTTGATCACGCCGGCGGCGAGGCAAGCCGACAGCGTCAGGTTTGCCGCCACCGAAAGATCGAAGCCGCCGCACAGGATCACCAGGGTGAGGCCCGCGGCCAGCAGGAAGATGAGGCTCGCCTGCCGCAGCACGTTGAGCACGTTCGCCGTCGACAGGAAAGCATCACTCGACAACGCGAGCGCCAGTCCGATCAGCGCGATCAGCACCGCACGCAGCGCAAGTGCGGCGTGGTCGCCCGCCAGACGATGGCGCCAGTGGGCCGGCAAGCGCGACGTGGCTTCCGGCGCATTGCTACCGGGGATCATGCGGCTTGCGCGCGCCGCGTCCTGCGCAAGCTGTCGATGACGATCACCAGCAGGATCAGCGCGCCGATCGAGACGACCTGCAGCGACGATTCGACGCCGAGGAGATCGAGCGCGTTGCGCAGCACGGTGATCGTGGCCACGCCCAGCACCGTACCGAGCAATCGGCCATCGCCGCGCTCGAACGACGTGCCGCCGAGCACGACCGCGGCGATGGCGTCGAACTCCATGCCGATCGCTACCGTCGGATGCGCGGCATTCATCCTTCCGGTGAGTAGCAGCGCCGCCACGCCCGATACCAATCCGCCGAACGCGTAGATCGCGATGTGATATGCCCACGCCGGCGCGCCGGCCAGCACCAATGCGTCGCGATTGCCGCCGATTGCGAAGACATAGGTTCCGAAGCGCGTGTAGTGAAGCAGCAGATAGGTGAAGAGCCACGTTGCGAGCGCGACCAGGACCGGGAACGGCACGCCGGCGAAATCGAGCGCATAGAGGCACGCGATGTCGGTTCCCAGGCCGGACACGGCATTGCCCTCGGTCAACACGAGCGATGCGCCTTCGGCGATGCCGAGCGTTCCCAACGTCACTACGAACGGCGGCAACGCCAGGAGCGACACCAGCGCGCCGTTGCCGAGGCCGAAGCATAGTCCCACCGCGATCGAGGCGGCGAGCGCGCCCGCGAGGCCGTGCCCGCTCGCCAGCACTTCGGCCATCACGACACTGCACAGGCTCAGCACCGCACCGGCCGAAAGGTCGAGCCCCTCGCTCATGATGATCAAGGTCATCGGCATCGACAGCATCAGCAGGATCGACGCCTGCAGACCAAGATTGGCGATGTTGCGCGCCGAGGCGAAGCCGTGCACGGCGAGCAGCGCGCCCGCGACCAGCAGCAAGCCGATCGGCAGAATCGCCGGCAACGGCCGAGCGTGCCGACGGACCGAGCGGGACGATGCGGAAACGGGCATCGACGTCAACCTTCGTGCATCGCGAGCCGGAGGATGCTTTCCTCCGAGAGTTGCGCCCGCGCAAGCTCGCCGCCTATCGTGCCGGCGCGCATAACGTAGGCGCGGTCGCAGACGTGCACGATCTCTGCGAGTTCGGAGCTGATCAACAGCACGGCGGCGCCGCGTTCGACCAGTTCCTCGATCAGCGCGAATATTTCGCTCTTGGCGCCGATGTCGATGCCGCGTGTCGGCTCGTCGAACAGGAAGAGCCGGCAGCCGGCGGCCAGCCATTTGCCGATGACGACCTTCTGCTGGTTGCCGCCCGAGAGGACGCGGGCGAGCCGCCGCGGCGCGGGCGGCGTCACTCGCAACCGGTCGATGAGCGAGCGCGCATGCCGATTTGCCGCCACCGCACGATACCAGCCGCGCGGAAAGAGCTTCCACAGGCTCGCGACGAGCAGGTTGTCCTGGACCGAACGCTTGAGCGCGAGGCCCTCCAGCTTGCGGTTCTCGGGGATCAGCGCGACGCCGCGCGCGGCGATGCGCTCGGGCCCACCTTCGGCGATCGTACCGAAGATCCGGATTTCGCCGGCGACGACCGGGTCGGCGCCGAACACCGCGCGCGCGACTTCGGTGCGCCCCGCGCCAACCAGGCCCGACAATCCGACGATCTCGCCTTCGCGCACGACCAGGTCGACACCGCGTACCCCCGTCGCGGTCGTGAGCCCCTGCACCTCGAGCGCGACCTTTCCTGGCGTGCCGAAGTGCCGGCGCTTGTAGATGGCGCCGACCGCGCGTCCGACCACCATCGCGATCAGCTGGTCAGGCGTCGCTTCGCCTGCAGGCAGCGTCGCGACACGGCGTCCGTCGCGAAGCACTGTTACCCGGTCGCCCAATTCCAAGACTTCGTGCAAGCGGTGCGAGATGTAGGCGATCGCGACGCCGGAGGCGCGAAGCTGCCGGATCACCGCGAACAGCGCAGCGGTCTCGCGCTCGGACAACGCGGCGGTCGGCTCGTCCATCACCAGGATGCGCGCGCGCTGTGACAGCGCCTTGGCGATCTCGACCATCTGCTGCTGCGCAACGCCGAGTTGCACCGGCAAGGCGCGTGTGTCGTAGTCGAGCCCCAGCGAGTCGAGCACGGCACGGGCCTCGCGATGCATGCGCGCGTGGTCGATCAGACGCGTCAGCGGCCGACGCGGTTCGCGCCCGAGGAAGATGTTCTGTGCGAGATCGAGGAATGGAACGAGCGAGAATTCCTGGAAGATCACCGCGATGCCCAGCCGGCGCGCATCGGCCGGCCGCGCAATCTCCACGGGGTCGCCCTCATAGAGGATCGTGCCGGCGTCGGCACGATACGCGCCGTAGAGCACCTTGATCAGCGACGACTTGCCGGCCCCGTTCTCGCCGAGCAGCATGTGGACTTCGCCGGCATAGAGCTCGAGGCTTACGTCGTCGAGCGCCCGCACGCCGGGAAAGGTCTTGCTGACGTTGCGCAACGCCAGCAGCGGACCGGGCGTTGCTGGCGGCCCGGATTCGTCGCGGCTCACGGTCGGCCGGCGCGATCAGGCCAGCGGGCGTACGGCGATCATGTCGAGCTCGACCCGCGCACCGGGCGTACTCAGCGAGTTGATGCAGACCGTCGTACTCGCCGGTTTCCAGTCGCCGAAGTATTCCTTCAGCACCTCGACCATCCCGTCCATATCGCGCATGTCGGTCAGGTATTTGGTGACTTTCACCACATGGCGCCAGGTCAGTCCCTGGTCATCGAGCACCAGCTTGATGCCATCCATCGCACGCCGGGTCTGCGATTCGATGTCGACCGGATGCCGATGCTCGTCGGCGACATGCGGATGCTGGTGATAGAGGGGCGAAGACGTCGACCCCGAGATGAAAACGATGTCGGCCGGTCCGGCGACACGCACTGCCGGCGCATACGGCATGAAGCGCTCCTGATCCGGCCGCGGATGCACCGCCGAGATGCGCTGCCCGATCCCGGTGCTGTCATTGCTCGCCATGAACCCTCCTTGTGCAAGCTAAAGACACGGCCACGCTGCACGATCGGTTATTTCGCGTAGTCCTCCCATTTCGGGCACGTGCGCTTTTCCGCCGGCACTTCGAAGGGTCCGGTCGTCGTCTTGTCGATGACGATGCCCTTGATCACGATGGTGTCGGGCACCGGCTCCTTGCGCAGATTGCGCACCGCCGCCATCGTCGCGAGGCAGCCCATCTTGTAGCCGTTGAACTCCGCGGTGGCGAGCAGGCGTCCGGCCTTGATCGCCTCGATCGATTCGGGAACGCCGCCGATGCCGACCACCCGGGTCGCCTTCCGGCCCGCCGCTTCCAGCGCCTCGATCGCGCCGAATGCCATCACGTCGGCGGCGGCCATCACGCCGTCGATCGACGGATTCGACTGGATCAGGTTTTCCGTCACCTGCAGCGCCTGCAGGCGCTGGTAATTGGCTGGCTGCGAGGCGAGCAATTTGACGTTCGGGTTTTCTTCGAGCGCCTTTTGGAAACCGCGCACGCGATCGTCGCTGGTCGTCGAGCCCTTGACGCCTTCGATGATCACCACGTTGCCTCTGCCGCCGAGCGCTTTGAGCAAATAGCGACCGGCCTCGAGTCCCAGGTTGTAATCATCGGCCGCGACATAGCTGACGAACTTGCCGCCGCGAACGCGGTCGTTGTAATTGACCAGCGGAATGCCCGCGGCATTGACCTTTTCGATGGCCGGCACGACGCCGCGCGGATCGACCGCCATGAACAGTATCGCGTCGGGCTTCTTGACGGTGACGTCCTCGATTTCGGAGAGTTGCTCGGCGAGGTTGTTGGGCCGGGTCGGGGCGTAATGCGTCACAGGCCCGGCGCCCATGTCCTTCGCCGCTGCCTCCACGCCGGCGCGGACCAGTGCGAAGTGCGGATCGACCTGGTTCTTGTAGAACGCGGCAAGACGCTCGCCCGCGGCCATCGTCGAGCCGGTATAGAGCGCCGCGCCGCCCGCAGCCGCGACCAGCACAACAAGATGCAGGGCAGCTGCACGCCTTTTGTTCATTGCTCCCTCCTATTCCATTCAGGTGACAGCCCTGCGGACGACATGCGAGTAGCGCTCGCCGCGATTGATTGTGAAGTTTACCGCATCGGCCGGCCGGTCGTGTATGGCCCGGCTCGCTGCCGCACAACAAGCCTTCGCGCCGGCCAGTTCGGCGTCGTGAGTGGATGTTCGGGAAGCTACCCTGGCGCCAGCTGCAGGACAGTTTTCTCCGAACGCCTGTCCGATGGTATGAGATTCATTTGTCTTCCCGCTTGCCCTTGTCTTTCGATGGCGAGAGTCGCAGCAACGGGTTGTCCTTGAGTTTGCCGGTCACCTCGCCGATGTCGGTCACTACTTTCTTGGTCTGATCTTCGATGGCGGAGAATTTCTCGATCACTCTCGGCAGCTTGTCGAGGATGGAAGAGAGACTGCTTGGCTCGGAGGCGATTTCCGGAACCTGTCCATCGGGCGTGGCGGCGGCCAGCCATTTTGCGCTGGGGCTGCCTCCGTTGAGCTCGATAAAGACCACGCCGGTGATGCCCTTGAGCTTGAGACTCGCCTTGGTGTCGGTCTTCACCGGGGCTTCCTTGCGCAGTTTGACGTCGACCTGGACGCGACGAGGGTCAGTCAGATCGAGGGCCATCGTCTTGACCGTCCCGACATCGACACCGTGGAACTTGACCGAGTCGCCGAGCGCGAGTCCGCTTACCGATTCGGTGAAATGGATCCGGTAGAGCACATCGTCGCGATGCCCGGTGGTCGACAGCCAGATGAAAAAGAATGCCGCGGCGACCGACAGGCCGATGATGAACAGCCCCTCGATGAAATAATGTCTATCCGTTTCCATGGCTTCGCTTCCTTGCTGTCATTGCGCCTTGTGCCCGCGGTCCATGCAGGAACTCGTGTACCCATGGCTGCTTCGATTGCATCAGTTCATCGAGCGTGCCAACGATGATTTTCCGGTCGACGAGCACGGCGACACGGCGGCAAATTGTAAACAGCGTCGTGAGATCATGCGTGACGACGACGACGGTCAGCCCCAGGCTTTGGTTGAGCTGTTGAATCAGCGCGTCGATACCGCTGGCGGTGAGCGGGTCGAGGTCGGACGTGGGCTCATCGAGGAAAAGAATCCGTGGGTCGAGCGCGAGCGCTCGCGCGAACGCAGCCCGCTTGACCATGCCGCCGGAAAGCTCGGAGGGAAATTTGATGCCGCTGTCCGCCGACAGGCCGGCGAGCCCGAGCTTCATCGCGACCAGCGCTTCCTGGTCTTCGGGCGCCAGATCAGTATGCTCCCGCATCGGCAGCATGACGTTCTGCGCCACCGACAGCGACGAAAACAATGCGCCCTGCTGGAATAGCACGCCGATCAGCGAAGCTTTTTCTGCCGGGGCGAGCGTTTCGACCGCTTTGCCGTTCAGGAGCACCTGGCCGGCATTCGGCCGATGCAGGCCGATCAGCGTCTTGAGCAGCACCGACTTGCCCGACCCCGAACCACCGGCGATGCCAAGGATCTCGCCGGGCAGGACGTCGAGACTGATCTTGTTGTGGACTTCCTGCTTGCCGAAACGATTGACAATGCCTCGCGCCGACAGAATCGGCTCAGAATGATGCTGGCTCCTGGCGCTCATATGCCGACTTTCTCGAAAAAGATCGAGAACAGCGCATCGAGGACGATGACGATAAAGATGGCCTTGACCACGGCGCGGGTCGTCTCGGTCCCCACGCTTTCCGCCGATCCCCGCACCCGGAGGCCATGCATGCAGCCGATCACGGCGATCAGGAAGCCAAAGACCGGCGCCTTGACCAGGCCGACGAAGAGGTCGTTGCCATCGACCGCCTGACGAACGCGCTCGACATACTGCAGCGGCGATACATCGAGCTGCACTAGTGAAATCGCGGAGCCGCCGACTAGGCCCATGACGTCGGAGAAAAACGTCAGCAGCGGCAGCGTAATGACCAGCGCGATCATCCGCGGCACCACGAGCATCTCCATCGGGTCCAAGCCCATCACATTGAGCGCGTCGATCTCGTCACGAGCCCTCATCACGCCGATTTCCGCAGCGAAGGCCGAGCCCGATCGGCCGGCAACCATGATGGCGGTGATCAGCACGCCCATCTCGCGCAACATCGACACGGCTACCAGATTGATCGTGAAGTCTTCGCCGCCGTAGGGACGGAGCTGCGCGACGCCCTGGTAGCCGATGACGATGCTGATCATGATGGCCATCAGACCGACAATCGGCAGTGCGTTGATGCCGGTCTCGGCGACTTGGCGGGAGATCGAAGCGGGCCGCAGCGAATGCGGGTGAATCAGTGCGTGCCCGACAGCGCTCGCCGCTCGTCCCATGAACGTGATGACGTCGATCGTGTCGCGCCAGGCCCCATCGGCGCCTTTGCCGAGGCCGATGACCAGCTGCCGCCATCTGGGAACGGATGAGGGCTTCGGCAGCGGCCCAATTTCGAGACGACAGATGAGATCGAGCAGGGCCTTGTGCTCCGCCCGGACGCCGGTCAATTCGACGCCCTTGTCGCCAAGACCGCACAGAAACAGGGCGCCCGGCGTATCCAGCCCGCTCAACTTGCCCAGGTCGAGCGTGCGCCGGGCACGTCCGCTGCCCCGCTGCTTTTGCCAGTGCTGCAATGAGCCGCGGAGCTCGGTGAGCGTGCGGATATCGAGTGTGCCCTCGAGCGCCAACTGATCGCCGTCCCCGCTAATGGCAAGTCCCGGAGGCGACGACGCGGGGACACCGGTTGGCATGGCCGCACCTTCGCATAGACGGCGGCCGTAACGCAAGGCGTGGTTTAGACGCCGATCGCGGCCTTCACGCGCTTGCGATCGAATGGCAGCTCGCGGATCCTCGCCCCGCTCGCCTGGGCAAGCGCGTTGGCTATGGCGGCGGCGGTCGGTCCCTGCGCGGCTTCGCCGGTACCGAGGAACGCCTCGCCGGGGCGGTCGATCACATGGACTTCGACGCTTTCGGGAATCTCCGGAAAGCGCAGTATCGGATATCGGCTCCAATCCGTGCTTCTGATCGCGGTCGTATCGAACTCCACCGCTTCGTGCAAAGTCCAGCTCGCCGACTGGATGATGCCGCCTTCGATCTGGTTGCGAATGCCGTCGGGGTTCACCGCCTGACCGCTATCGACCGCCGCGACGACGCGCACGACGCGTACGGCGCCCGTCTCGCGCACAACGTCCACTTCCATCGCGACCGCGAGATACGCGCCGAGATTCTTGTATCGGGCAAAGGCGAAGCCGCGGCCACGGCCAGCTGCCGGAGCGTACGAAGACCAGCCGAAGCGCGAGGCGGCGAGCGAGACTACCTCGCGTGCGCGCGCGTCATCGAGATGGCGCAGGCGGAATTCGACCGGATCGATCCCGGCCGCCTGCGCGAGCTCGTCGATGAAGCTTTCGATCGAAAAGACGTTCATGTACGCGCCGAGCGCGCGCAAGGCCGAGACACGAACGGGCATCGCCGGAACGAAGCGGTGAACCACGCGCGCGTTCGGCAGCCGATAGAGCGGAATCGCGTTGCGGTCGCCACCACCCTCGGGAAGCGGAATCGGCTTCGGCGTCCCCGGCGCGAACGGCGTATCCAGATGCCAGGCGGGCAGCAGATTTCCGGCCCCGCCCGGCCGCATGCTGTGCGTGTTGCTCGTCACCTCGTACTCCCAGGCGACGATGCTGCCGGCGCCGTCGAGCGCTGCCTTGACGCTCGTGAGCATCGCGGGGCCATAGGGTTCCCACATGTGCTCCTGCTCGCGCATCCACTGCAAGCGAATCGGCCGCTCGGGAAACGCGCGCGCGATCAGCGCGGCATCGGCGCCGGCATCGTCCGCGGCGTTGTGACCGTAGCAACCCGAGCCTTCGACGTGGATGCACTGCACGCGATCCTCGGACAGTCGCAGCATCTCGGCGATCGATTTGCGCAACGGATAGACACCCTGGCTATGCGTCCATACCGTCAAAGCACCGTCCTTGAAAAGCGCGACCGCGCACGAGGGGCCGATCGCGCCGTGCATCTGGTAGGGACGGCGGTAGCTCGCGGCGAGCCTGCGCGCCGCCGCACCGGCCGGCGCTTGCTTATCGAAGTCGATGATGGTGTCGGCAGGCAGGCTTTGCAGGTGCGTGAAAAGATCGGGCGCTGCGGGAAGCGTCGGCCGCTCGTTCCAGCGTGCGGCGGCGGCGAGCGAGCGCATTGCGAGGATCGCCTCGAACTCTCGCTCGGCGACGACCGCGATGAAGCTGCCGTCGCGCACGATCTTGAGCACGCCGGGCATTTTTTCGACCTCGGCGGCTCGGAGCTCGCGCAGGCGCGCGCCGTAGCTCGGTGGCCGTACGACGCGAGCGTGCACCATGGCTGGCAGGCGAAGGTCCTGCACGTACGCCGCGCCGCCGGCCACCTTGGCGGGGATGTCGACACGCGGCATCGCCTTGCCGACGACCGTGTAGGTTGCCGGGTCCTTGAGCTTCGATTGCGCCTCTGCGCGCGTTTGAGTCAGCGCGTCGCCGACGAGCTCACCGAAGCCCATTCGCCTTCCATCTTCGGCGACGACGGCACCGTCCTGCACCTTGAGTCGATCCGCAGCGACGGCCAGACGCTCGGCTGCCCTCGCGATCAGGATCTCGCGCACTTGCGCGGCGGCATTCATGATCGCCGTGCCGCTATCCTTCATCGAGTTGCTGCCCGCCGTGTAGCCTTCGTCCGGCGTGCGCCGGGTGTCGGCGGTGATCAGGCTGACCCGCTGCGGTTGCACGTACAATTGTTCTGCGGCGATCTGGATCAGCGCGGTCTTGACCCCCTGCCCCAGCTCGGCCTTGCCGGTGAATACCGTGATGCTTCCGTCGGCATCGATGTTGATCCATGAATCCAGCATCGGATTGGCGTCGAGGCTCCCGGGGAGCTTCCGACCCGCCGCCGGCTTTTGCGCGAACAGGCGCGACGACGAGGCCAGCGAGAAACCGACGATCAGCGCGCCGCCCGCGGCGAGAAAATCGCGCCGCGATACCGCCTCGCGCCCGATGTCGGAAGCGTTCATGCGCGGCCTTTGCCCGCTGCCGGCGTGGCGCCCGCCTGCATCGCCTGCGCGGCACGGCGAACCGCGCGAAAGATCCGCATATGCGTACCGCAGCGGCAGAGGTTGGGCATCATGTGGCGGCGTATCTCGGCGTCCGACGGCGACGGATTTTTTTCCAGCAGCGCCTGCGCGCGCATGATCATCCCGGCAATGCAATAGCCGCATTGGGCGGCCTGTTCCTCGATGAACGCGCGCTGCAGCGGCCCGGGATTCTCGATCGTGCCCAGCCCTTCGACCGTCTTGATCTTGCGCCCGGATAGGAGCGAGATCGGCGTCAGGCAGGAGAAGACCGCATCGCCATCGACCATCACCGTGCATGCGCCGCATTGCCCCAGGCCGCAGCCGAACTTGGCGCCGTTCATCGCCAAATGATCGCGCAGCACGTACAGCAGCGGCGTATTGGGCGCGGCGTCGACGCTTTGCGTCCTGCCGTTGATGTTGAGCTCGATCATCGCTCGTTCTCATCCTTGTGTTGAATGATATCCCGCGCCTGCTTCGGAATATCACCCCAGGGCGGCCTGTTTGCGAAGTGCACGCGCAGATAGGCGAGGAGTGAGGTTAGCTGTTCGTCGGTAAGCGCGCCTTCGAAGCCCGGCATCAGCTCGCCCTTCTCGCCCGACTCCGGCCAGATGCCCTCCAGCACGACATGAAGAACATTGCGCGCATCGGGCGCGTTGACCGAGGTGGTGAGCGCGAGCGGAACGGGATCGATCGACGATGCGGCGCTAGCGCCTTCGCTGTGGCAGCTCGCGCAGGCGCCCGCGAAAATCGCCGCGCCGAGGCCAAGCCGAACGTCGTCAGCGCTCGGCGCGGACGTCCCGGTCGACGCCGGCGCTCCGGCCGGCAGCACCGTCGTCAAGTAGACCGCGATGGCCCGGACATCTTCCTCGGGCACTTCCGACAGCTGGTGAACGACGGGCGCCATCGGCCCGGCGGCGGTCCCGTGCGCGTCGTCCCGGCCTTCGCGTAGATACCGGGTCATCTGATCGATGGTCCACCGCTCGGGCGCGGGCGATGACGCGTTGAGAGCGCTCGCATGCCACCCTTCCGCCTCGCCGCCTCCGAGATAATCGTCGGTCTTTTCAGCGCCCAGCGCGTTGCGCGGCGTATGGCAGGCACCGCAATGGCCGAGGCCTTCGACCAGATAGGCGCCGCGGTTCCATTCAGCGCTG
>JBDTXW010000044.1:0-14691 GCA_040005975.1 Betaproteobacteria bacterium
GTGGCGGAAGGTGTGAGATTCGAACTCACGGTGCCGTTGCCGACACGCCGGATTTCAAGTCCGGTGCATTCAACCGCTCTGCCAACCTTCCGGGGCCGATGCCCGCCGGCATGCCCGGCAGGCCAAAATCATAGCACCGCCATCGCCGGGAGCACGGGCGCGCGCGGCTGCAGACCGGCAAGCGCTTGAAATCGGCGCGCGAGGCGGCATATAACAGGCATCGCCCCACGACGCGCGCAGTTGAAACTTGGGGTATTTCTGCTAGTCTAACGGTACGTGCCGGGTTACCCGTCACCCCGAAAAAGGAAATCTGATGGAACCGCAACTGAAGCCAGTCCCGATCGACAGCGGGCAGCCCGCATGGCGCCAGCCAGCGCCGCCCGGCCAATCCGGCGCGCCGTTCGTCACTGGCGAGGCCCAGGCCACGGTCCTGCGCAACACGTACTGGCTGCTGGCTTTGTCGATGCTGCCGACGATCGCCGGTGCATGGATCGGCACGTCGATGAACTTCGGCAGCATGTTCAAGACCTCGCCTATCATGGCGCCGCTGCTTATGTTCGGCGCGATGTTCGGCATGCTGTTCGTCGTTTCGGCGCTGCGCAACAGCAGCTGGGGCGTTCTGGCGATATTCGGCTTCACATTTGTCTCCGGCGTGATGCTGGCGCCGATATTGCAATACGCCGCGCAGGTCAGGAACGGCGGTCAGCTGGTCGCGCTGGCCGGCGGCATGACGGCAGCGGTGTTTTTCGTGATGGCCACGATCGCGACCGTATCGAAGCGCGACTTCAGCTTCCTGGGCAAGTTCCTGTTCATCGGGGTGATCCTGCTGATCATCGCGTCGCTGGCGAACCTGTTCCTGCACATCCCGGCGCTGACGGTAACGGTTTCGGCAATCGCCGTATTGATCTTCTCCGCCTATTTGCTCTACGACGTCAGCTCGATCGTCCGGGGCGGCCAGACCAACTACATCATGGCGACGTTGGCGCTATTCCTCGACATCTACAACATCTTCATCAACATCCTCAATCTGCTGCTGATTTTCTCCGGGCAGCGCGACTAAAGCGTTTAGAGCGATGAGCGAAAGGGCGCCTGCGGGCGCCCTTTTACTTTGCGGCTGTCGTCAGCGCGTGAACAGCGCAACCGATTCGACGTGCGCCGTATGCGGAAACAGGTTGACGACCCCCGCCGCGCGCAACGTGAAACCGCGCTCGTGCACCAGCACCGACGCGTCGCGAGCCAGCGTCGCCGGGTTGCACGAAACATAGACGACCCGCGACAGCCCCGCCTCCGGCAACGCCTTGACCAGCGCGATCGCGCCCTCGCGCGGCGGATCGAGCAGCGCCTTGTCGATCGCGCCGAGGTCCTCGACGCCGGCCTGCGTCGTGTCGAACAGGTTGGCGACGACGAAGCGCGCCCGATCCGCCAGGCCGTTGGCCTCGGCGTTCGCCTGGGCGCGGCGCACCACCGACGCGCTGCCCTCGACCCCGACGACGCGCGCCCCGCGCCGGGCGATCGGCAAGGTGAAGTTTCCCAATCCGCAAAAGAAGTCGGCAACCGTCTCGTCCGGCGCAGGCTGCAGCAGGCCGATCGCGCGACGGACCAGCACGCGATTCATTGCGACGTTGACCTGGGTGAAGTCGGTCGGCTCAAACTCGATCCGAACGCTGAAATCGGGCAGCGCGTAGCTCAAGCTCCGCCTCGGCGGATGAAATGCCCGCACGCTGGCCGGTCCCTCCGGCTGCAGGTAGAGCCGAATACCGTGGCGTTCGGCGAAGGCGGCGAGCGCATGTTCGTCGGCGGCAGTCAGTGCGGCGAGATGGCGCAGCACGAGGACTTCGTTGCCCGTCCCGTCGTCGGCGTCGTCGCCGACCGCCAGCTCGATCTGCGGCAAGCGGTCGCGCAACGACAGGCTGCCGATCAGCTCGCGCAACGCCGGCAGCAGCGACGAGATGTGCGGCGGCAACACCGGGCAGCAGCGCATATCGGTGACGAAGCTCGACTTTCTTTCGTGGAAGCCGACGAGCACCCCGCCCTTTTTCGGAACATGTCGTACCGACAGCCGAGCCCGCTGGCGGTAACCCCAGGCCGGTCCGTGAATCGGCGCCAGCAGTTCGCCCGCGCGCACCCGCCCGATATGCCAGAGCGCGTCCTCGAGCACGCGCTGCTTGACGGCGACCTGCGCCGCAGCATCCAGATGCTGCAGACGGCAGCCGCCGCAGACGCCGAAATGCGGACAGTGCGGCACGACACGCGATGGGCTCGCGCGCAGAATGCCGGTCGTGCGGGCGAGCTCGTAGGTCGGTTTTTTGCGAGTAATCTCTATCGTGACACGCTCGCCGACCAGCGCGCCCTCGACGAACACCGCCTTGCCGTCGATGCGCGCGATGCCGCGGCCTTCCTGGTCGAGCGCGGTGATGACGACGGTATCCATGCCCTTGCTTGGGACCTTGCGGCGCAAATCAATCATTGTAACGGCGCGGCCAGGCGCGACACCGCGCCGACGCGGCACGGTAAAATGCGTCGATGCGAATACTCGCCATCGACGCTTCGACGGAAATCTGTGCGGTCGCGCTTGGCGATGGCTGGGATTGGGACGAACGCGCGCAGCTCGCCGGACACCACCATTCCGAATTGCTGCTGCCAATGGTCCGCCATCTGCTCGACGAGCACGGCACCACGCTCGCGCGGCTGGACGGCGTGGCCTTCGGCGCGGGGCCGGGCGCGTTCACGGGACTGCGCATCGCCTGCGGCATCGCACAGGGGCTCGCGCTGGGCGCCGGGCTGCCGGTGCTCGGCGTATCGACGCTCGAAGCGCTGGCCGAGACCGTACGGCAGCGGCACGGGGCCGGCCGAGTCATCGCGGCGCTCGATGCGCGAGCGCAGGAAGTCTATATCGCCGCCTATCGGCATGACGGCATGCGCTGGCAGGAGGCCATTGCGCCCGCGGTGATCGGTCCGGAGGCGGCGCCGCTGCCCGAAGGCGACGGCTGGATCGGCGTCGGCAGCGGCTTCGCCGCGTATCCCCCGCTGCGCGAGCGCTGCCTTCCTGCGCTGGCCTCGTGCGATCCGACGCCGGCGCCGACGGCAACGGCGATCGGGACGCTCGCGCTGCCGCGCCTCGCCGCGGGCGAAGGCGTCGCCGCGCGCGACGCGGCACCGATTTACCTGCGCCACAAGGTCGCGCTGACCAGCGCCGAGCGCGCGCTCGGACAGCGGCAATGAGCGCCGGCGTCGAGGCGCGCAGCGAAGCGACGGTGACGTGGCGACCGATGCGCGAGGACGACCTGCCCGTCGTCGGGGCACTCGAGCAGGCTTCGCATGCCGCGCCGTGGACGCAGGGCAATTTCCGCGACGCCTTTGCCGCAGGCTACGGCACGCTCATCGGCGAGCTCGACGGAGGTGTCGTCGCATACGGCGTGCTGATGCTGGCGCCGGGCGAGGCGCAGTTGCTCAACCTGACGGTCGCGGCGCCGGCGCGCCGGCAGGGCCTCGGCCGCCGCGTGCTGCAGCGCCTGCTCGCCGATGCGCTCGGCGTCGGCGCCAAACAATGTTTTCTCGAAGTCCGCGAATCGAATCATGCGGCAATCGCGCTCTACCTCCGCGAAGGATTCGCACCGGTCGCGCGCCGCGTTGCCTACTATCCTCCGCCGGCAGGCTCCAGCCGCCGCGAGGACGCGCTGGTGATGCGCCGCCGGCTGGCGAACCTTGCGCATGGTTGATCGCAACGACATCCTGCGCGAACTGGGCTTGCTGCCGGTCTGGCATCTGCGCTCGCGACCGCGCGATGCCCTGTCGCCGCCGCCGACGCTGCGCGATGCTGCCGTGGATCCGGAACGCATCGCGCCGGCGTACGGTTCGGCCGATCGTATCGCGCGCATCGCCACGCTCGGCTGGTCCGATTTTGCCGCCGATGTGCGCGCGTGCACGGCATGCGGATTGTGCCGCTCGCGCCGGCAGGCGGTGCCCGGTGTCGGCGACGGCCAAGCCGAGTGGATGTTCGTCGGCGAAGCGCCGGGTGCCGAAGAGGACGCCAGAGGCGAGCCTTTTGTCGGTCAGGCGGGGCGGCTTCTCGACAACATGCTCGCCGCGCTGGGGATGCGGCGCGAGAGCAACGTCTACATCGCCAACGTGCTCAAATGCCGGCCGCCAGGCAACCGTACACCCGAGCCCGGCGAGGTCGCTGCGTGCCGGCCGTATCTGGACCGGCAGATCGCGCTGATACGCCCGAAGATCATTGTCGCGCTCGGCAGGAGCGCGGCGACGACGCTGCTCGGCGTCGACGCGACGATCGCGAGCCTGCGCGGCCGCGTGCACCGCTATCAGGGCGTGCCGCTGATCGTCACCTATCACCCCGCCTATCTGCTGCGTAACTTGCCCGATAAAGCCAAGGCATGGGAAGATCTCTGCCTCGCGCGGGCAACGATTCGCGCTTTGCACGACGCCGGCAGCTTGCAAAGCGCGGCGGCCGCCCCCAACTGAAGGGCGGCGGGCGAAGTTGCTCGAGGAACACGCACCGCATTGGCGCGCATTCAAGTGGAGCGCGTGGCGACTCTGGGAGGGCAAGGCAATGCGCAAGTACTCTGGCTTGGCCGCGGCGGCAATCGCCGCGTTGTTCGCGACGCTGGTGTTGTCCGGCTGCGGCTATAACGATTTGCAGCGGCAGGACGAGCAGGTCAAGTCGGCCTGGTCGGAGGTCGTCAACCAGTACCAGCGGCGCGCCGACCTGGTGCCCAACCTGGTCAATACCGTCAAGGGTTACGCCGCCCAGGAGCAGCAGGTGCTCACCGAGGTGACCAATGCCCGGGCCAGCGTCGGAAGCATCAAGGCGACGCCGGAATTACTCAACGATCCGGCCGCCTTCGCCAAATTCCAGGCCGCGCAGGGCGAGTTGCAGTCCGCGCTTTCGCGCCTGCTGGTGGTATCCGAGAATTATCCGCAATTGAAGTCCGACGCGCTTTTTCGTGACCTGACCGCGCAGCTCGAGGGGACCGAGAATCGCATCACCGTGGCGCGGAATCGCTTCATCAAGGCGGTGCAGGAGTTCAACACGACAGTGCGTTCGTTCCCGACCAATCTGACGGCGATGCTGTTCAAGATGGAGCTCAAGCCCAACTTCACCGTCGACAACGAAAAGGCGATCAGCGCGCCACCGAAGGTCGATTTCAGCAAGCCGCCTGCACAGCCCACCCCGGCTCCGGCCCCGGCTCCGGCCCCGGCGCCGAAGAGCTGAGCGCCGCGCTGCTCCCGCGCGGCATCGGCGCCTGGCGGCCGGCCTGATGATTGATTCGCGCTTTTTCGGCCGCGGCCTGGCAGCGCTGCTGGCTTCCGCCGCGCTGGCGTCGTTCGCGTTCGCTGCCTCGCCTGACACGGCCAAGGACGGGCCCGCACCGGTCCCGGCGCTGTCAAGCGCCGCTACCGACCTGACCGGTACGCTTTCGTCGGCCGAGCGTCAGGCGCTCGACTCGAAGCTGCGCGACTGGCAGGCGCGCACGACCAACCAGCTGGTTGTGCTGATCGTTCCGACCACGGCGCCCGAGGCGATCGAGGAATACTCGCTGCGCGTCGCCGAGGCCTGGAAAATCGGCCAGAAGGGCAAGGACAACGGCGCGATACTGGTCGTCGCCAAGAACGACAAGCGCATTCGAATCGAGGTCGGGTACGGCCTCGAGGGCGTGTTGACCGACGTCACCTCGCGCCGGATCATCGCCGAGAATATCGCTCCCGAATTCAGCAAGGGCAATTTCGCCACGGGCATCAATGCTGGCGTCGACCGCATCATTGGCGTCGTCGACGCCGGTGAGCCGCTGTCGGCGGCAGCGCCGCAACGCAAAGGCACATCGCCGCGCCGATTCGACTTCGGCACCTTGCTGATCGTGCTGCTGGTCGCGGCGCCGGTGCTCGGCGGCATACTGCGCTCGGTCTTTGGCAAGCTCGGCGGCTCGGTGCTCGGCGGTGGCATCGTCGGCGCGATCGCCTGGTTCATCGCCAGTTCGCTGCTGATCGCGGGAGCCGCCGCGGTCATCGGCTTCATCGTCATGCTGTTCACCGGCATTTCCGGACGCGGCGGCCCCGGCATTTTCATCCCGGGCGGTGGCGGCGGGGGTTTTGGCGGCGGCGGGGGTTTCGGCGGAGGCGGAGGCTTCAGTGGGGGCGGTGGCAGCTTCGGCGGCGGCGGCGCGTCGGGCGGCTGGAACTAGGCCCTGAGGGCCAACTATGAGTGCAACGGCGCAGCGGCCCTTTCGATTCTGGCGACATCTGGTGACGGACCACGGCGCGGCGCGGCGCGCCTTTCCGCCCGCCGTGCTGGATCGGATCCAGCGCGCGATCGCCGAGGGCGAGCGTACCCATGTCGGTCAGGTCTGTTTCGCCGTCGAGGCCGCCTTGCCGCTGTCGCTGGTGCTGCAGCACGAGACTCCTCGCACCCGCGCACTCGAGACATTCAGCCGCCTGCGCGTCTGGGACACCGAGCACAACAGCGGCGTCCTGGTCTACGTGCTGCTCGCAGACAAGGACGTGGAAATCGTTGCCGACCGTGGCATCCATAAAAAGGTGGGCGAGGCGGCATGGCGGGAAATCTGCGGGACGATGGAAGCGGCGTTCGGCGAACGCCGCTTAGAGCAGGGCGCCGTTGCCGGCGTCGAAGCGATCAGCGCGTTGCTGGCCCGACATTTTCCACGCACCGCGGCCAGCGGCAACGAGCTCTTCGATCGGCCGGTGATTCTCTGAGCTTCGGGCCGCCGCCTGCGCTTCTCGCCTAGGCCTTGGTACCGCGCGTCGCCCCGCCGCTGCGCGGGCGATCGCCGGCGAGCATCTGCAGCAGATCGCCGGCGGCGAGGTTGATCTTGTGACGCCACATGACCAGGCCCATTGTGCCGGCGACGAACAGCCCGAACAGCACGATGACCTCGTTGGTCGACAAGCCCAGAAAGACCAGCACCGCGTAGAACGACAGCATCACCAGGACGCCGATGTTCTCGTTGAAATTCTGCACGGCGATCGAGTGGCCGGCGCCCATAAGCACGTGGCCGCGATGCTGCAGCACCGCGTTCATCGGCACGACGAAGAAGCCGGCGAGCGCGCCGATCAGCGTCATCAGCAGCACCGAAGTCTCGAGCTTCTGCACAAAGATCATGATAATGACGGCGATGCCCATCAGCACGCCGAGTGGCAGAACCTTGACGGCGTTCTTCAGCGATACGAATCGCGCCGCCGCGACCGCGCCGAGCGCGATGCCGATCGCCACGACGCCTTGCAGGTACGAAGCGCGGGACAGGTTGTAGCAAAGATGCGAAGCAGCCCAATCGATGACGATGAATTGCAGCGTCGCGCCGGCACCCCAGAACAATGTCGTCGTCGCGAGCGATATCTGCCCGAGCTTGTCACGCCATAGCAGGGCGCAGCAGTGGCCGAACTCGCGGACCAGGTAAATGGGGTTCTTGCTCGGCATCCGGTGATCGACACCGGTGTCCGGGATGTACCAGTTGAACAGCGCCGCGATCGCATAGGTACCCATGATGACGGCGATCGCGGCTTCCGGCGGCGTATCCACGCCGGTATCGATACGCGGGATGTCGATTGCGAGCAGCGCGCTCGACACGGGGCCGCTGATCAGCGCGCCGCCCATCAGCACGCCGAGGATGATCGATACGACCGTCGTGCCCTCGATCCAGCCGTTGGCGACCACGAGTTGCCGCGGCGGCAGCAGTTCCGTCAGGATCCCGTACTTCGCCGGCGAATACGCGGCTGCCCCGAGGCCGACGATCGCATACGCGACCAGCGGATGGACCAGCAGCAGCATCAGTGAGCAGCCGACGATCTTGATGCCGTTGGTGATCAGCATCACGCGGCCTTTAGGCATCGAGTCGGCCAGCGCGCCGACCAGCGGCGCCAGCAGGACGTAAGAGATGACAAAGCACTGCTTGAGCGCCGGCGTCATCCAAGCGGGCGATTCGAGATCGCGCAACAACTGGATTGCTGCGACAAGCAGCGCGTTGTCGGCTAGCGACGAAAAGAACTGCGCCGCCATTATCGTGTAAAACCCGGCCTTCATTTTCCTCAGTAGGCGCGTGCGCTCTTATAAGCGAGGCACCGGCTGCGGAAGCCGGGAGGCGCACGCGGCGCTTGTGTATAATAAAAAGAACTGGCCGGCGCTCGCGGCTCGCGCCTTATACCACGTTTTCCATTCTCAGACCAAGCCGGCCGGCCAAGGTTCGCCAATCGACCTGCGCCGTTTGACCGTGACGCGTCCGATCCTCGCACAGATCAATCTCGCCGCACTGCGCGCCAATCTTCACGTCGCGCGCGAACGTGCTCCAGGCGCCCAGGTGCTGGCCGTCGTCAAGGCCAACGCCTACGGTCACGGCCTGATGCGGGTGCTGCCTGCGCTGGCCGAAGCCGACGGCCTTGCACTGCTCGAGCTCGAAGCGGCAGTCGCGCTGCGCGAGCAGCACTATGCGCGCAGAATTCTGCTGCTAGAAGGCTTTTTCGGCACCGTCGAGTTGCCGGAGATCGCGGCGCGCCGGCTGGCGGTAGTCGTGCACCACAACGAGCAAGTGCGCATGCTGGAGACGACAAGCCTGGCGCGCCCGCTGGAAGTATTCATCAAGATTAACACTGGGATGAACCGGCTCGGATTCAAGCCGGACCAGGTGCACGACGTTGCCGATCGACTGTCGCGCGCGAGCAGCGTTGCTGCACTGCGCCTGATGACCCACCTCGCCCGCGCCGACGAGGACGATGGCGTGGAGCAGCAGCTTACCGCGTTCGAGCACGCATGCAGCGGGCTGTCGTATCCGCGCTCGATGGCGAACTCCGCGGGCGTCATCAAGTTCGCTACCGTCGGCGGCGACTACGTCCGTCCCGGCATCATGCTTTACGGTTCGTCGCCATTTCCGTACGACACGGCCGAGATGCTCGGCCTGAAGGCGGTGATGACGTTGCGGAGCGAATTAATCGCGATTCAGGATCTGAAGGCCAACGACAGTGTTGGCTACGGCGGCGGCTACACCGCAGCGCGCGCGCACCGCGTCGGCGTGATCGCCTGCGGCTATGCCGATGGCTACTCGCGTCACGCGCCGAATGGAACGCCGGTGCTCGTCTGCGGCAGGAAAGTGCGCACCGCGGGCCGCGTGTCGATGGACCTGATGACGGTTGATCTTACGGAAGTGCCCGAAGCCGGCGTCGGCAGCCCTGTGGTGCTGTGGGGCGAGGGCTTGTCGGTCGACGATGTCGCGGCGGCGGCCAGTACCGTAGGCTACGAGCTGCTGTGTGCGGTGACGGCGCGCGTGCCGTTCGTGTCGACCGAGGTGGGCAGCGTCGACGTCGAGCTCTAGAGGAGACCGCTTGTATATCATTGTCACCGGCGCTGCGGGCTTCATCGGCTCCCATCTGATCAAGGCACTCAACGCGCGCGGCGAAAGCCGGATCGTCGCCGTCGACAACCTGCAGCAGGCGGACAAGTTCCGCAATCTCGCCGACTGCGAGATCGCCGAATACTTCGACCAGGACGAATTTCCGGCGCGGCTCGCCGACGGCGAATTCGATGACGACATCGCGGCCGTTCTGCACCAGGGTGCGTGCTCGGACACGATGGAGAGCGACGGCCGCTACATGCTCGCCAACAACTACCGCTATTCAATGCTGCTGCTGCGACATTGTCAGGACAACGACATTCCGCTCATCTATGCATCGTCGGCTGCGGTGTACGGCGCGGGTCCGGTGTTTCGCGAGGAAGCTGCAGCGGAGGCGCCACTCAACGTCTATGGCTATTCGAAGCTGCTGTTCGACCAGCACGTGCGGCGGACGTTGCCGGAGCGCACGGCGCAGATCGCCGGCTTTCGCTACTTCAATGTCTATGGCCCGCGTGAAGCGCACAAGGGCAGGATGGCATCGGTCGTCTGGCATTTTTTCAACCAGTACCGCGACACCGGCAAGGTCCAGCTATTCGAGGGCTCGGGCGGTTACGCCCCCGGCGAGCAACGGCGCGACTTCATCAGCGTCGACGACGTGATCAAGGTCAACCTGTACTTTCTCGATCACCCGCAGCGTTCGGGTATCTTCAACGTCGGGACCGGCAGCGCCGCGACGTTCAACGCGGTGGCCGCCGCGACGATCAACGCCTGCCGCGCTGCCGACGGCGAGCCGGCGCTGCCGTTCGCGCAACTGCATCGCACCGGGGCGATCGAGTACATTGGCTTTCCGGCGGGACTCGCCGCCCGATACCAGAGCTTCACGCAAGCCGATCCGGATCGCCTGCGCGCCGCCGGCTACACGGCGCCGATGGAAGGTATCGAGCAGGGCGTGGCGAATTGCGTCCGGGCATTGCTCGCACGATAGGGGGTCAACCCGAAGCGTCGTTCGCGCGTTTGAGGGGTCCGGGACGTCAAAAAGCCCGACCGATCGTTACCATCCAAGGGGAAACAACCATGAAAAGATTCGTGCTGCTGCTGGTGACCGTGCTGTTTTCGGCACTGGCGTTGGCGGCGGTGAACATCAACACGGCGAACAGGGCCGAGCTCGAGGCTCTGCCCGAAATCGGCCCGGTGAAGGCGCAGGCGATCATCGATTACCGCAACACCAACGGCCCGTTCAAATCGCCGGAAGACGTGATGAAGGTGAGCGGCATCAAAGAGGGGACCTACGCACAGATCAAGGGCCTGATTTCGGTCACCGGGGCATCGACGCCATTGCCTGCGGCGCCCGCAAAGGCCGCCGCGCCTGCGGCCGCACCCGCGCCTCCGGCGAAGGCCGCAAGCCCGGCGGCGACGCCCCCGGCAGCTGCAACGGCAGGGGCGCCGTCACGCACCGACGCGGCAGCCTCCAAGGACGCCAACACCGCCAAGATGACCAAGAAGGAAAAGGCCGCAGCGGACAAGGCAGCGAAAGCCAAAGCCAAGGCAGACGCCACCAAAGCCAAGTCTGACGCCGCCAAGGCGAAGGCGGACGCAACGACAGCCAAGGCCGACGCGGCCAGTGCCAAGAAGGACGCAGGCCAGGCCAAGACGGATGCAACCAAGGCCAAGTCGGACACGGCCAAGCCGACCAAGGCCGAACAGGCTGCTGCGGATAAGGCCGCCAAAGCCAAGGCCAAGGAAGACAAGGCGGCCGAGGCGAAAGCGAAGAAGGACGCGAAGGCCGCCGAAGCCAAGGCCAAGAAGGAAGCGAAGGCGGCGGAAGCCAAGGCCAAGAAGGATGCCGCTGCGGCCAAGGCCAAGGAGACGGCGGCGGCGGCCAAGAAGTAAGGGCTGCCAGCACGTTCGCCGACCAGCGATCAGCAAACCCCGCAAGCGCGGGGTTTGTTTTTTTGGGTTTCCCGATCGCGCGATGCGCGGGAGCGGCGCCCGCGGCGCGTCGGGTAAAATGACCACGCAGTCGCGAATCCCGCCATGTACAAGACCATCGAACAAACCGTTGGCAATACGCCGCTCGTCCTGCTGCAGCGCATGGCCGCCGACACCGGCAATACGGTGCTGGCCAAGCTCGAGGGCAACAATCCTGCCGGCTCGGTCAAGGACCGCCCGGCGCTGTCGATGGTCGCGCAAGCCGAGAAGCGCGGGACGATCAAGCCCGGCGACACGCTGATCGAGGCGACGAGCGGCAACACCGGCATCGCGCTGGCGATGGCCGCCGCGATGCGCGGCTTCCGGATGATCCTCGTGATGCCCGAGCACCTGTCGCTCGAGCGGCGGCAGACGATGAGCGCCTTCGGCGCGGAAATCGTGCTGACCCCGAAGGCCGGCGGCATGGAGACTGCGCGCGACGTCGCCGAACGCATGCGCGACGAAGGCAAGGGCATCATCCTCGACCAGTTCGCCAATCCGGACAATCCGCTCGCGCACTATGAAGGAACCGGCCCGGAAATCTGGCGCGATACCGGCGGCCGCATCACGCATTTCGTCTCCAGCATGGGCACCACCGGGACGATCATGGGCGTGTCGCGGTACTTGAAGGAAAAGAATGCTTCCATCGTCATCATCGGCTGCCAGCCGGACGAGGGCTCGCAAATTCCCGGCATACGCAAGTGGCCGGAAGCGTATATGCCGAAAATCTTCGATCGCACGCGCGTCGACCGCATCGAAAACGTCTCGCAGGCGGACGCCGAAGCCACGGCGCGGCGCCTCGCGCGCGAAGAGGGAATATTCGTCGGCATATCGTCGGGCGGCGCATGCGCGGTCGCGCTGCGCATCGCCGAGGAAGTCAGGAACGCGACGATCGTGTTCGTCGCCTGCGATCGCGGCGACCGCTACCTGTCGAGCGGAGTCTTCCCTGCCTAGGATGACAGCCCGGCGGTCTTCCGCGCCGCGCGGACCGCGCCGCCACCGATGACGCCGACCCTCGTCTTCGATATCGAGACGGTGCCCGACGTCGCGGGCTTACGCCGGCTGCACTATCTGCCTGCCGAGCTGTCGGATGCCGCGGTTGCGACTTGGGCCGCGCAGCAGCGGCGGGCCGCCACCGGCGGCGATTTTCTTCCGCTGCATCTGCAGCGCGTCGTCGCCATCGCCTGCGGCTTGCGTGAAGGCAGCACGTTCCGGGTCTGGTCGCTGGGTGAGCCCGGCGATGTCGAGCCCGAGCTGATCCGGCGTTTTTTCGACGGCATCGATCGCTATACGCCACAGCTCGTGTCGTGGAACGGCGGCGGCTTCGACCTGCCGGTGCTCAATCATCGCGCGCTGATTCACGGCGTCAGCGCGGCGAGATTCTGGGACTGGGGCGACGAAGACCGCGAGTTCAAGTTCAACAGTTATCTCGGGCGCTATCACACGCGGCATCTCGATCTGATGGACGTGCTGTCGATGTACCAGCCTCGGGCGAGCGCCGGGCTCGACGCCATCGCCCGCCTTTGCGGCTTTCCCGGCAAGATCGGCATGGACGGCAGTGAAGTTCACGCGGCATTCGAGGCGGGCAAGATCGACGAAATCCGCAGCTATTGCGAAACCGACGTGA
The DNA here is from genome assembly GCA_040005975.1 of Betaproteobacteria bacterium. Lineage (GTDB taxonomy): Bacteria > Pseudomonadota > Gammaproteobacteria > Burkholderiales > Casimicrobiaceae > PALSA-1003. The sequence goes on from JBDTXW010000044.1 coordinate 12,946, forward strand.
TGAACACTTATCTGGTCTATCTGCGCTTCCAGCTGCTGCGCGGAACGCTGTCCGCCACCCAGTACGCGAGCGAACTGGCGTTCGCGCGTGAAAAGCTCGCCGCGACCAACGCGCCGCATTGGGGCGAATTCATCGCCGCCTGGGACGCCAATGCGTAGCGGCGGCGCCGCCGTGGCACGTGCCGCCGACTAGGCCCTCAGGATCGGCAGCGGCGTAAATCTGCCGCCGAGCGGGCCGTCCGACGCGACGTTCCACCAGCGGTCGAGCGCGGTCGCGTAAACGTGGCGAAAGTCGATCGCGTATCCGCTGTTGCCGTCGCCGGAAAGCTGTTCCAGCGACGGCTGTTCGCCGTACAGGCCGCCGGCCACGCGTCCCCCCAGGGCGAAATGCACGCTGGCGGTGCCGTGGTCGGTGCCGGCCGACAAATTCTCTTTCGGCCGGCGGCCGAATTCGGCATAGGTGAGCACCAGCGTCTGGTCCCACCTCCCGAGCTCGTCGAGCGCGCTCTTCAAGGCGACCACGCCGCTCGCCAGCTCGCCGAGCAGTCGCGCCTGTGTCGCCGCCTGCCCGCTGTGCGTGTCGTAGCCGTTCTGCGTGACACGGACGACCGCCACACCCGGACGGTTGGCGACGACCTGGCAGGCGGTCCGCATCGTGCTGCCGAATGCGCCCGACGGAAAGCTCGCCTTGAACGCGTAGTCGGCCTTGAGGTGCCCAGCGGCCTGGACGACGTCGGCTTCGACCTTGAGGATATGCTGCAACGCCTTGTTGCGCGTCTTGCCTTCGGCGGTGGCGAAGCGGGCCTGCCGCAGGAATTGCTCGGCGCTGCCCAGCGCGATCGCACGCGTTCCGCCGCCGGAGAGCGGTCCCAAATCGGCCGACCCAATAATGACGCCGTCGGCGGCGAAATCGGCCGGCGTCGGCGCCCGGGCGAACGTGCGGGTCAACCAGCCGTCCTGCAGATATTGATCGCTGCGCGACGCGGTATCCCAGATCTCGATCGAACGGAAATGCGAAAGATTGGGCTGCGGATAACCGACGCCTTGCAGCACCGCGAGCTCGCGCTCGCGCCAGAGCGGGACGAGCGGTTCGAGCGCGGGATGCAGGCCCACGGCATCGGAGAGCTGGATGACCCGATCGCGCGCGATCGCGAGCTTCGGGCGCAGGGCGTAATAGGCCGGATCGGCAAACGGCACGAGCGTGTTCAGTCCGTCATTGCCTCCCTTGAGCTCGATCAGTATCAGCAGCCGGCGGTAGTCGGCGCCGGGCGGTGCCGCACCGAAAGCGAGATTCGTAGCAAGCCCCGGCGCCAGCCCGGCAATCGGTACGGCGGCGACGAGCTTGAGGAAATCGCGTCGATTCAGCATCGGGACCCGCGATCAGGCGTTCATTCGAGCTGGTAGGCCGCATCGAGCACGAGCGCGCGCGCCAGCGCGAGCGGCTCGTCCTCCGGCGGCGGCGGTGCCTGCGGCGGGACGGCGAACAGCATCCGGATAATGGCGTCGCTGCGCGCGTTGGCGTCGACCGGCGCTTTCCATTGCGCGAGCCATGCCGTGGTGTCGAACTGCACGCCGCGCAGACCGCGATCGACGACGCGCATCGGGCGCACCGCGCGCGCCTGTTCGGTGTCCTCGGCGGCGTCTGGCGATCGCGCAAGGCCCGAGGCGTCCGTACCCATCGGGTCTGCGCTTGCGGTCCGCGCCATGCCGGCGGCTCCGCCATCGGCGCGCAACAGCCGGTCGAGAA
>JBDTXW010000045.1:0-14590 GCA_040005975.1 Betaproteobacteria bacterium
CGCGGGCCGGGGCGATGGTGGGTGGCGTAATCGGCTCGCCGAGGTGGATGAGGATCTCGCGCACCGTGGGTGCGTCGGTGATGAAGGCGATGATCCGCATCGCGCTCCCACACTTGAGGCACAGGAGCGTGCAGTTGAGCTCATGGCGCGGTGCCTTTTCGCGGGAATCGGGCAACGACTATCGCATCTTAAAAAAAGACGGCCAGTCGCGGTACGACGTAAACTGTCATTCGCGCGACGCGAACATGCGACCTGCACGGGCCGTACCACGGGTGCTGAGCCCGGTTGGATGAGTAATTTCGAGCTCCTTCGTGCAAGTCGGTGTCGCTTTCTTGGCGGTGGGGTTGCGCAGTTCACACGATGATAAAAGGCTGGCCTTCACGACAGGGACATAAGACATGCCGGCACTACCTGGATACGCGCGTTAGATCATCATCGGCGCGCGTCATCAGCACGCATAACCGCATGCTGTCAGGATTTCGGATGCTTGAATTCAAACGCCAGCGCTGTGCCGACGATCTCCGATGAAGTCCCACAGCTCGCGAGCGCGACGTTGCGGCAAAAAAAAGCCCCGGTCTTCCCCGGGGCCGCGATCGGAAGCACCGTCCGCGCAAGCGCGGACGTGCCACTGCCTACTTCCAGTCGGACTCGATATCCCGGTCCATGTGATCGCGCAGGAATATGAAGCCGATGACGACGCTCATCAGGGCAACGATGATCGGGTACCAGAGCCCATAGTAGATGTCACCGTTTGCCGCGACCAGCGCCGTCGCGAGCAACGGCAGCATGCCACCGAACCATCCATTGCCGATGTGGTAGGGCAGCGACATCGACGTGTAACGGATCCGCGTCGGGAACATCTCCACCAGGAAGGCCGCGATCGGTCCGTACACCATCGTCACATAGATCATCATGATGAACAGGATCAGCAGCGTCATCGGATAGTTGACCTTGGACTTGTCCGCTGACGCGGGGTAGCCCGCGGCTTTGAGTGTTGCCGAGTATTTTGCTTCTTCCCAGCCCTTGAGCTCGGTATTGCCGATCTTGACGACGACGTTGTCGGCCGATTCGGCGGGCAAGTCGTTCGACGAGAACGACAATCCCGCCTTGGTCAGGAAATCCTTGGTTCTGTCGCAGTCGCTGAACTTCGACCAGGGTCCAACAAAGATGTGGAACTGACAGTCCTTCGCCGCGAGGGTGATCGGATTGGCCGCCTGGAACGTCTCCAGCGCGGGGTTGACATAATGGGTCAGCGCCTTGAACAGCGGAAAGTACGTCACCGCCGCGATCAAACAGCCGACAAGGATGATCTTCAGCCGGCCGATCCTGTCCGACAACGCGCCGAACACGATGAAGAACGGGGTCCCGATCAACACTGAGAGAGCGATCATCGTGTAGGTCGTCGCACCGTCGAGCTTCAGGGTTATCAACAGAAAGAACAGTGCGTAGAACTGTCCGGTGTACCAGACGACGCCCTGCCCTGCCGTCGCGCCGAGCAGCGCCAGCAAGACGTACTTGTTGTTCGGATACTTGAGGAAGCTGTCGCGCAGCGGCGCTTTCGACCCCTTGCCCTCGGCCTTCATCCGTTTGAACACCGGCGACTCGTTCAACTTCAGCCGGATGTATACGGAGAAGATCAGCAGGACCAGCGAGACCAGGAACGGCAGCCGCCAACCCCAGTCTGCGAACTGACTCGCCGAAAGCCAGCCGGTGAAACGGCAAAGGTAGATGACGACCAGCGCCAGGAACAAGCCGAGCGTCGCCGTCGTCTGGATCCAGCTCGTGTCGTAGCCGCGCTGGTTCTGCGGTGCATGCTCCGCCACATAGGTCGCCGCACCTCCGTATTCGCCGCCAAGCGCCAGCCCCTGCACCAGCCGCAGTGACACAAGCAGGATCGGCGCCAGCCAGCCAATCGTCTGGAACGTCGGCAGCAGGCCCACGGCAAAGGTCGAAAAGCCCATGATGACGATCGTGACCAGGAACGTGTATTTGCGGCCGACCAAGTCGCCGATGCGTCCGAACACCAGCGCGCCGAAGGGCCGGACCAGGAACCCGGCCGCGTACGCGGCAAACGCCGAGAGTAGCGCTGCGGTCTCGTTGCCCTTGGGGAAGAACAGCGCGGCGAAGAACGGCGCGAGGATCGCGTACAGGTAGAAGTCGTACCACTCGAAAACCGTACCGAGAGACGACGCGAATATGACCCGTCGTTCCTCGCTCTTCGAGCTGAGCTGGACGTGCGCCACCGGACGACTGGCTGTGCTCATCTGTTCCTCCTCCTGAGGTAAAAGACCTGCCAAGAACGTTGGCGACCTGGCGACGGGTGCCGGGTTTCTATGAACCCTGGTCCCGTCGGACGGCTTACGGCCGCGACGATCCTGCGAAGCTTAGGGAAACACCCGGCGAAAGGCAAGCTATTACGCTAGGGGGTCGCGCAAAGCGGCAATTCGAGCGCCTGGAGTACGTCTCCGGTGCGCACATTTTCCGCCAGGGCGACGACCGACAGTGGTCCCGGCTCGGCAGGTAGGTCGAAATGGACCTTGCCGGCGGCGGCGCCCGAAGGATCGAGCGCGACGACTTGCCGCCATTGCCTGACCACATGATCATGACGCAATCGCCTGCCGGCATTTTCGCCAGCCTTGACCTCGCTCGAGAGCCCGCTCTGGACCAACGCCACCGCAACGACGGCATCGGCGCGATCACGGGGATCGGTCACCCGCACCCCGACATCGACATCCGCCGCGCCGCCGCGCGGATGCACGGCAAGGTCGAGCACGGCGCGCGCGGGCCGGGCGTTGATCGACGCTATCGCCTGCTTGAGCTCGCCGCTCGCGTGCCACTGCGGAAAGTCGCGGCCTTGCAACAGGACCTGCGGCGTGTACACGAAGTCGCCGCCGGATCGCGCCGATTCGTCGCGCTGGCGTTGGCTGAAGCCGGCACTGGCGAAGCGATCCTTCCAGCCGAGCCGGTCCCAGTAGTCGACGTGCAGCGCAAGCGCCACGACGCGGTCGCCCAGTTTCTGCGTCGACAGCGACGACAGCCAACGATCGGCCGGTGGGCAGCTGTCGCAGCCTTCCGAAGTATAGAGTTCGATCAGCGCCGTCGAGGAGTCGGGGCTGTGCGCCCGGCAATCGGGATCAGCGGTCGCGGCCGATGTCCAGATCACTGCGGCGGCGATGAGCGCGCTCCGGGCTAGTTGCATGTTCGTCCTTGGGTGTCTCGCGTTTCGATTGGTCGACGCCGGCGCCCGCTCCTTACGGCGCTACGGCGCGACGGAGCTCGGGGGACGCCGCCCTGCCGTCCATGGATGCGCCTATGCTAGCATCGCCGCACCGTGACGAGCGGAGCCCGGCTGCCGCCGCGGCCCCTGTAGACGGCATGAAAGGCAAAAACCATGGGCTTGTTCAGCATCATCGGAACCATACTCGTCGGTTTCATCGTCGGCCTGATCGCCCGCGCCATCGTGCCGGGCATCGACGCGCTCGGCTTCTGGCTGACCGCCGGGCTTGGCATCGCAGGTTCGATCGTTGGCGGTGTGGTCGCGGGATTCATCTGGAAATCTCCCGACGGCAAATTCCATCCGGCCGGCTGGGTTCTGTCGGTGATCGGCGCTGCGGTCGTGCTGTGGGTGTACAACCAATACGCCCGTTGAATCGCCCGGAAGCGCCGCGCGTCCCGACGCCGGGCCTGTAGACCCGCGCACGGCCCGCGAGGCGCCACGGTGTCATCGCTCACCGGCCCGTGCGATGGCAATGAACGCCTCGATGATCGATGATCGATAATCGCACTATATTTCGATAATCGCCCTTGACGATAGCTCAAGTGCGCTTCTAAAATGTGTTCGATAGTCGAACAGTTGTGCGTTAATCGCACAGCGGGCTGGAGGAGCGAATGCCGGCGAGCAGGATGGCTCATGCATCTGGCGGGCAGCGGTGATGAGCACCGCCGCCGCGCCCGCGCGCTCATCGGCGTCGGCGAGATTTCTCGTGGGCCTCATCGGTGAAGGCATCCAGGGCTCACGTTCGCCGGCGCTGCACGAACGCGAGGCGCGCCATCTCGGCCTCGCGCTGCATTATCAGCTGATCGACCTGGCCCGCGCCGGGCGCAGCACGTCGGACCTGCCGCGATTGCTCGACGCTGCGCAGGCGATCGGATTCGCCGGCGTCAATATCACCCATCCCTGCAAGCAGGCGGTGCTCCCGCTGCTCGACCGGCTATCGGCGGACGCCGAGGCCATCGGCGCGGTCAACACCGTGGTCTTCCGGGATGGCAATCGTGCCGGTCACAACACCGATTGGTCCGGCTTCGCCACGCCGTTTCGGCGCCGTCTGAGCGATGTCGCACTGGACCACGTGACCTTGCTCGGCGCCGGCGGCGCCGGCGCGGCGGTTGCGCATGCGATCCTCACGCTGGGCGCGCGGCAGCTGTCGATCGCCGATCCCGACGCGGCCAGGGCCGACGCGCTTGCCGCCAGCCTGCGCGCACGATTCGGTGGGCGGCTGGTGCAGCATGCGCGCGATGCCCGCGAGGCGATGGTCGCGTCCGACGGCGTGATCAACGCAACGCCGATCGGTATGACCGGGCACTCCGGCACGCCGGTCGATCCGGCATGGCTCGACCGCCGGCAATGGGTTGCCGAGATCGTCTACTTCCCGCTGGACACCGAATGGCTGCGCGCGGCGAGGCAACGCGGCTGCCGCACTCTCGACGGCGGAGGCATGGCAGTATGGCAGGCAGTCGGAGCGTTCGAGCTGTTCACCGGCAGCGTACCGGATGCGCAGCGCATGGAGCAGCATTTTCGCAGCATCGTTCTTAGCGATTAGTTCCTCTGGAGGAGACAAGATCATGATGAAGCTCAAATGGATGTACGCCGGCCTGATCGGCCTCGGCATCGCCGGCGTTTCGCTGGCGCAACAGGGCCCGGTGACCATTATCGGGCTGGTCGAATTGTCGGGTACCGGCGCGACCGCCGGAACCAACTTCAACAACGGTGTGAAGCTCGCGGTCAAGGAAATCAACGCGGCCGGAGGTATCCTCGGACGCAAGATCGAGTACACGTCGATGGACACGCAATCGGCGCCGCAGACGGCCAAGGCACTCGCCCAGAAGGCGGTCGACCAGAGCGCCTACGTAGTGATGGGGCCGGTGTTTTCGGGCTCGTTCATCGTCAGCATGGCCGAGACCAAGCGTGCGGAAATCCCGAACTTCACCGGCGGCGAAGCAGCCAACATCACGCAGCAAGGCAACCCGTACGTCTTCCGCACATCGTTTACGCAATCGACGGCGATGCCTAAGCTTGCGCGCTACATCAAGGATACCGTCAAGGCGAAAAGCGTCGCGATGATCTGGGTCAACAACGATTTCGGCAAGGGTGGGCGCGACTCGATGACCAAGGCGCTCGAAGCGCAGGGCATCAAGGTCGCCGCCGACATCTCGACCGATCCGGGCCAGGTCGATTTCTCGGCGGCCGCCCTCAAGGCCAAGCAGTCGAACGCGGACGCGTTGTTCGTCTACACCAACGAGGAAGAGTCCGCACGGGCCCTCCGCGAGCTGAAGAAGCAGGGGTATGACAAGCCGATCATCGGTGAGACTACGCTGACCGGTCAGAAGGTGATCGAGCTCGCGGGCGACGCCGCCAACGGCGCGGTCGCGCACGTCGGCCTGACCGTCGATGCGCCGCAACCGCAAATCAAGGTCTTCGACGAGAAGTTCCAGAAGGAATACAACTACAAGAGCGACCACAACGGCATGAAGGGCTACAGCGGCATGTACGTCGTCAAGGCGATCACCGAAAAGGTTGGGAAGTTCGACGGCAAGGCATTCGCGAAGGCGATGCACGGGGCGACGATACGCGTCAAGGACTCGCCCGGCGTGCTGCTCGACGTGCACTTCGACGACAACGGCGACCTCGACCGCGAAAGCTTCCTGGTCAAGGTCGTCGGTGGCAAGCAGGTCGTGACGGCAACGCTGCCGCCGGTGCAGCCGATCCAGTAAGGGAGAACGATCACGGCCGGACGCGCCTGTGTCCGGCCGCGTGTCGGCAGGCGAGCTCACCGGAGGCAAGCGATGACGGATCTTGTGCAAATCATCGTGTCGGGAACCGCGATCGGCGCGATCTACGCGCTTTGCGCGCTCGGCTTTACGCTGCTCTGGCAAGCGTCGGGAACGATCAACTTCGCGCAAGGCGAGTTCGTCATGGTTCCCGCCTTCGTGATGCTGTTCTTCCTGCACACGGCCGGCCTGCCGCTGTGGCTCGCGTTCCTGCTCACCTGTCTGGTCGCGATGCTGCTGCTCGGCTACACGTTCAAGCGCGCGCTGGTCGACCCGCTTATCCGCCACGGTGTGATTCCGCTGGTAATCGCCACGCTCGGCCTTTCGATAGGCGTGAAGCAGCTGGTCAAGGCCGGCGTCACCGCGCAAGCGATGCCGTTCGACAGCCCGTTTCCCGATGGCCTGCTGGCACTGGGCGGATTGAAGGTTTCGTACGCCGATATGGGAACGCTGTTGCTCGCCGGGCTGATCGTCGTCGGTCTCCAGCTCTTCCTGAACCGTACGATCACCGGCCGCGCGATGCAGGCCGTCGCGCAGAACACCGACGCCGCAAAGGTGCTCGGCATCAACGTGCAGCGGATGGTGCTCTACACTTTCCTGATCAACGCGATCCTGGCCGTCGTCGCTGCGCTGCTGGTGACGCCGACCTATCTCGCGAAATTCGACATGGGCGAATCGATCGGCCTCAAGGCGTTCTACGCGGCGATAATCGGCGGCTTCAACCAGACGCGCGGCGCGCTGCTGGGCGGTGTCCTGGTGGGCGTGCTCGAGAATCTGGTCGGCGCCTACGTGTCGCCGGCATACAAGGAAGGCGTCGCACTGATGCTCTTCCTGATCGTCATCATTTTCCGGCCCGAAGGCCTGCTCGGCAAAAGCGAGGAGCGCAAGGTATGAACAACGCGCAAAAGGTCGGGCTCGCGGCCCTGCTGGTGCTCTACGCGATCCTGCCGCAGTTCCTCAAGAGCTACGGCATCTATCTGATGACCCTGCTGTGCGTCTACCTGATGGCGGCGTTCGGCCTCAATCTAATTGTCGGCTATGCCGGCCAGATGTCGATCGGCCAGGCGGCGTTCTACGGCATCGGCGCCTACACCGCGGGCATCCTGATGACCAAGCTCGGCATGTCGTTCTGGCTGGTTCTGCCGATCGCCGCGATCATCTGCTTCGCCGTCGGCCTGGCGCTCGGCTTTCCGGCGCTGCGCGTGCAGCATCATTACCTCGCGTTCGCCACGCTCGGATTCAACGTCCTGGTTTTCCTGGTGATGCGCAACGAAGAGAGCCTGACCGGCGGAACGTTCGGCATCGCCAATATTCCGCGCCCCACGCTATTCGGCTCTTCGCTCGACGGCGCACTCCCATTCTTCTACTTCGCCTACGCTTCGGTCATTCTGCTGGCCGGGGTGCTGTGGTGGCTGCTGCGCTCGCCGTGGGGACGGGCCTTCGCAGCGCTGCGCGACAACCCGATCCGCGCCGAGAGCACCGGCGTCAACATCACCGCGTACACGCTGCTCGCATTCGCGATCGGCGCCGCATGCGCCGGCATCGGCGGAGTCTACCTGTCGGCGCTGGTCAATTTCATCGAGCCGGGGCAATTCCACCTGTCGGTGTCGCTGATGATGCTGCTCGCGGTGATCGTCGGCGGGTCGGGCCGCTTTTTCGGGCCGGTGCTGGGCTCGGTTGTCGTCGTGCTGCTGCCTGAGTGGCTGCGCTTCCTGCAGGACTGGTATCTGGCGATCTTCGGCTTCGCGGTGATCGTGCTGATGGTATTCCTGCCCGGCGGGCTGCTTTCGCTCGCCGACAGGTTCAAGTTCGGCCGGAGCGCGCAATGACTCCGTTCCTCGAAGTCAAGGACATGCGCAAGGTGTACGGCGCGATCAAGGCCGTCGACGGCGTGACTTTGACGGTCGGCCCCGGCGAGATCATCGGCGTCATCGGCCCCAACGGCTCGGGCAAGACGACGCTGTTCAACAGCATCCTCGGACAGATCAAGCCCACGGCGGGTTCAGTCGAATTCTGTGGCGAGAACATCACCGGCATGTCGCCGCTCGAGCTGTCGCGACGAGGGATCGGGCGCACGTTTCAGACGCTGCAGGTGTTCATCAAGCTTTCGGTGCGCGACAATCTCATCGCCGCAGCGCAGGAGTTCAAGGGAACGATGCCGGGGCGCCTGTTCGCCAGTCCCGACGCAGGACTCGGGCACCATGCCGACCGGATGATCGAGCTGTTCCGCCTGAAGCACGTCGCGCATCTTCCGGCCGGCAGCCTTTCCTACGGGCAGCAGAAGCTGATCGACATCGCGATGGCGTTCATGCCGGCGCCGCGGCTGGTGCTGCTCGACGAGCCGTGCGCGGGCGTCAATCCGAGCCTGGTCGAGGAGCTGCGCGCGCTGCTGGTCGAGTTGAACAAGACGCAGGGCGGGAGCTTCGTCGTCATCGAGCACAACATGGATTTCATCATGAAGCTTTGTCCGCACGTCATCTGCATGGTCGAGGGCAAGGTGCTCGCCGAAGGAACTCCTGCGGCGGTGCAGGCCAACCCGCAGGTACTCGAGGCTTATTTAGGAAACTGAGTAAGCCACTGAGTGGTTAATTGAATAGGCAAGCGAGCGGGAACCTGATCAGGCAGCCGAGACGGCGCGCGAACAGGCCCAGCGACCGATCCGACAAGGGGCACAGGACATGGCCGAATCCATCATCGAATTCGAACAGGTCGTCGCCGGCTACTCGCCGAGCGTGACGATTCTGAACGAGCTTTCGCTCGATGCGCGCAAGGCGGAGATCACGCTGCTGATCGGGCCCAACGGCGCGGGCAAATCGACGGTGCTGAAGACACTCTTCGGCATGCTGGTGCCGCGTTCCGGGGAGGTTCGCTTCGAAGGCAAGCGGGTCAACGGCAAATCGCAGCGCGAGCTCCTTGCCGAAGGCATCGCGTTCGTGCCGCAGGGACGTAACCTCTTCGGCTCGCTGTCGGTGCGTCACAACCTGGAGCTCGGCGGCATTACGCTACCTCGCGGCGAGCTTGCCGCCCGCATCGAGGAAGTCCTCGTCCGCTTTCCCCGCATCCGGGAGCGCATCGACAATCAGGCGTCGACGATGTCCGGCGGTGAACAAAAGCAGCTCGAGGTCGGGCGCGCGCTATTGCTGCGGCCGCGCGTATTGCTGATCGACGAGCCCTCGATCGGCCTGTCGCCCAAACTCGTGCAGAACGTATTCGTGCTGTTGCGCGCGCTGACCGATGCCGGAACGACGGTGCTGATGGTCGAGCAGAACGTCCGCACCGCCCTCAAGTATGCGAACCGCGCACTGGTGCTGGAGATGGGACGTCTGGCGCTCGACCGCCCAGCCTCTGAACTGCTGGGCGACCCCAATCTCAACCGGCTGTTCCTCGGCGGCCACGCGCCGGGCGTACGTGCTGCTTGAGCAAATGCGTCGCGCCTTACACGGGCAACCGCGCAACGATTGGACATGACCCGGACCGGGATTGCCGTGGCCGGTGCCGGTCTGATCGGCCGGCGCCATATCGAGCTGATCCGGCAAAGTGATTGCTGCGAGCTCGCGGCGATCGTTGATCCGGTGTCCGCGGCGGCGGACCTTGCCCGCGAATGTGGCGTGCCGGCGTACCGGACGCTGGCCGAGTTGTTCGCGGCAGGGCCACCCGATGCCGTGATCGCGGCAACGCCCAACGTCCTGCATGCGCAGAACGGCATCGAGTGCGCGCAGCACGGCGTCCCGGTCCTGATTGAAAAACCGATTGCCGATTCGCTGGCCGACGCCGAGCGCCTGATCGACGCGGCCGAGCGCGCCCGAATCCCCTTGCTCGTCGGCCATCACCGCCGCCATAGCCCGATCCTGGCCAAAGCGCGTGAGATCGTGCGGCAGGGAAGGCTTGGGCGGCTGGTGGCGATCATCGGAAGCGCGCTGTTCTACAAGCCGGACAGCTATTTCGCCGAAGGTCCGTGGCGGCGCCAACCGGGCGGCGGACCGATCCTGATCAACATGATTCACGAAGTCGACGACCTGCGCTCGGTATGCGGCGAGATCGACGCGGTGCAGGCGCTCTCGTCGCGCGCGATCCGCGGCTTTGCCGTCGAGGATACGGTAACGGTCGGCCTGCGCTTCCGCAACGGCGCGCTGGGCAGCTTCATTCTGTCCGACACGGCGGCCGCTGCACGGAGCTGGGAACAGACGTCGCGCGAAAACGCGAGTTATGCGAGCTATGCGGACGAGGACTGCTATCTGATTTCGGGCCTCGATGGATCGCTCGCGGTGCCGACGATGCGGCTCAAGACCGTGGCCGGAGAGCGCTCCTGGGGGCAGCCGATGCGCGAAGAGATCGTCGCCGTGGAACGCGCCGACCCGCTTGCGCTCCAGCTCGAGCACTTCTGCGCGGTCGTGCGCGGCGAGGCGAGCCCGTTGGTCGAAGGCCGCGATGCGCTGCGGACGCTGCGGGTTACGTTGGCGATCGCCGAGGCGGCGCGAACCGGTCGCATCGTCGCGACGACGCCGTAGCCATCCAGCATTCTCGCCATGTCTCGCGATCTCTCGCTCGCCGCGCTGACGGTTCTCGAACTCGCGCCGCCGGACATGGTTTCCTGCGCCGCCGAAGCCGGCTATTCGCATGTCGGCTTGCGCCTGATCCCGGCGACGGCTGACGAGCCTTCGTATGCTGCCGTCGGCGATGTACCGATGGTCCGCGAAATCGAGCGCAGGCTTGCCGCGACCGGCGTGCGCGTTCTGGACATCGAGATATTTCGGCTGCAGCCGGAAACCGACGTGCGCGCTTATCTGCCCGCGCTCGAAACCGGAGCACGACTGGGCGCGCGCCACGCGCTCGTCGCCGGCAACGATCCCGACGAAGCGCGCCTGGCGGAGCGGCTGGCGCAACTATGCGCGCTCGGCGCGCCGCTCGGGATCGCGATGAATCTCGAGCCGATGCCCTGGACCGACGTCCGGAACGTGTCGGAGGCCGCTCGCATCGTCGCGCGCGCCGACAGTCCCGACGCCGGCGTCCTGGTCGACGCCATCCATTTCGATCGCGGCGGTGACGTCCCGGAGAGCCTCGTCGCCGTACCGCGCGTTCGACTGCACTACGCGCAACTCTGCGATGCGCCGGCCGAACGCCCGCGCGACGTCGCGACCTTGCTGCACCAGGCGCGTGCCGAGCGCCTGATGCCCGGCGACGGCGGGCTCGACCTTGCGAGCCTGTTGCGCGCGCTGCCGCGCGAGATTCCGCTGGCGCTGGAAATCCCGATGCGTACGCTCGCACGCACGATGCCGGCTGTCGAGCGCGCTCGCCGCATGCGCGACAAGGCGCGTCGGCTGCTCGACAGCCTCGACTGACCGCGCGCGGCGGCACGGTTGCAGCCGGACCGGGGTCGGGCCTCATGCGCCGCCGAATTCGCCGCCCGAATTTCGGCGCCGCGCGCAACGTGCCGCAACTATAATTCCCGCATGTCCAGATTGCCACCCGCAGCAACGATGTACCGCGCGCTAGCCGCGCGCGACCCCGCGTTCGACGGGATTTTCTACGTCGCGGTCAGAACGACGGGGATTTTCTGCCGCTCGGTGTGCCATGCGCGCACGCCCAGGCGCGAAAATGTCGAATTCTTCGCCAACCCGCACGATGCGCTGTATGCGGGATACCGTCCGTGTCTGCGCTGCCGCCCGCTCGATCAGGGTCGCCAGCCGCCGCCTCTGGTCGACAAGCTGCTTGCGGTGGTCGAAGCGGACCCCGCGGGTCGCTTGCGCGAATCGGATCTCGCCCGCATGGGAATCGAGCCCTCGACCGCACGGCGGGCGTTTCAGCGCTACTGCGGCATGTCGTTCCACGCCTACCATCGCGCGCGCCGCATGGGACTCGCGCTGACCGGAGTAAGAGAAGGAAAAAGCATGCTCGACCTGCAGCTCGACCACGGATTCGAATCATCCAGCGGATTTCGCGAGGCCTTCTCCAAGGTGTTCGGCACGACGCCCGGCAACGCGCGCGCCGTCGATTGCCTGTACGCCAAATGGCTGGAGACGCCGCTGGGTCCAATGCTCGCGCTCGCCAACGACGAGGGATTGCATCTGCTGGAATTCGTCGACCGCCGCGGCCTGGAGCAGGAGATCCGGCACCTGCGCCGGCGCGTCAGGCATCATGTCGTGCCAGGAGGACACCCCAATCTCGACCGGATCGAAGCGGAGCTCGATGCCTACTTCAGCGGCCGCTCGCTGGCATTCGCCACGCCACTGCGACTCGAAGGATCGACGTTTCAGCTGGCGGTCTGGAACGCGCTGCTGGCCATACCCGCCGGCTCGACACGATCCTATGCCGATGTCGCCGCCGCCATCGAGCACCCCGCCGCGATGCGCGCAGTCGGGCGCGCAAACGGCGACAACAATCTGTCGATCGTCGTGCCATGCCATCGGGTGATAGGCGCCAACGGCGCACTGACCGGATACGGAGGGGGGTTGTGGCGCAAGGCGTGGCTGCTCGAGCACGAGCGTACGCACGCCGGCGGTCGCGGCCAGCGGACGCTGCCGGGCGTCGATGCGGTTGCCGGCGCCCTCGCGCCGCCCGGCTGAATTCGAACCTTCCGCCGAGCGGAATTCTCCAGGCGCGGCGCGCCGGCGCCGCCTTTAGACCAGTTCCGCCGCGGGGCCGAGAACCTGCTCGCGCAAATCGCGATAGCGCGGCAGCGTCGGAGGGTAGACGCAAAGATACTTGACCTGCGCTGCTTGGAGGCAGCGCTGCTTGATGATCTCGAGCTTCTGATCGCGGGGATTCTGCACCTGCTGCGGTTCCTTGGCGTCGACGATCGCAACGATCGTCATGCCGCGGTCGCAGACGACGAATCCGACGTGCTGGTTGGCGATCTTGCGAAACGCCCGCAGCCGCTCCATGCCCTGCGGCCCGATCTTCACCTGGAGCACATCGGCCAGGCGGACACGCGCGAAGATGTCGTGCCGGGGAAACGCGGCTTTCAGCAGAAGGTAGACGACGTTCTCCGCCTTGGACAGAAAACGCGGGCGCAGCAGGTAGAGGCCGGGAAGCTCGGCACTCGACAAAAGGCGCGTCGTCTCGCCCTCGGTCCATTGCGCCACCGTATTGGTCTCGCCCGCGCCGCGTCGTCCGCCGCGCTGGCGTCGCAGCAACCCGTATACGACCGCGACCGCGATGGCGCCGAACGCAAGCGCAGAGAGGATTCCGGAGGTCATGCGGACGGGTTCCTGTCGATAGCCTAATCAGTCCGACGCATCGGGGCGCAGCGTGCGTATGCCCGGTTCGCGATGCGAGCGCCCCGCCGCGCCATGCCGGTGCCTAGTCTAATCGATTTTGAGCATCCGCGGTGCGGCCCCAAAGCACCACCGCCGTCGATCGCACGGTCAAAAAAAGGGCCCCGCGATTGCGGGGCCCTTGTTCGAGCGCGGATGCCCGCTTGCGCGGGATCACATGTCCATGTCGCCCATGCCACCCATACCGCCCATGCCGCCGCCACCGCCCATCGGCTTTTCGTCCTTCGGCAGTTCGGCAATCATCGCCTCGGTGGTCAGCATCAGGCTCGCGACCGACGCCGCATTCTGCAGCGCGAATCGCGTGACCTTGGTCGGGTCGACGACGCCCATCTGCACGAGATCGCCGTATTCTCCGGTGGCCGCGTTCAGGCCGAAATTGCCGTTGCCCTCGACGACCTTGTTGACGACGACCGAAGGCTCCTCGCCCGCGTTGTTGACGATCTGGCGCAGCGGTTCTTCGAGCGCGCGCAGCACGATCTTTATGCCGGCTTCCTGATCGGGATTGTCGCCCTTCAGGTTCTTCAGGTTGGCGCGTGCGCGGAGGTAAGCGACGCCGCCACCGGCAACGATGCCTTCCTCGACGGCCGCACGGGTCGCATGCAGCGCGTCCTCGACGCGGGCCTTCTTTTCCTTCATCTCGACTTCGGTGGCTGCGCCGACCTTGATCACCGCAACACCGCCGGCGAGCTTCGCCACGCGTTCCTGCAGCTTCTCCTTGTCGTAATCCGAAGTCGCCTCATCGATCTGCACGCGGATGTTCTTGACGCGCGACTCGATGGCCGATTTCTCGCCCGCACCGTCGATGATCGTCGTGTCTTCCTTGCCGATTTCGATGCGCTTGGCGCGCCCCAGATCCTTCAGCGTCGCGTTTTCCAGCTTGAGTCCCAGCTCTTCGGCGATGACGGTGCCGCCCGAGAGGATCGCGATGTCTTCCAGCATTGCCTTGCGGCGGTCGCCGAAGCCGGGCGCCTTGACGGCAGTCGTCTTCAGTATCCCGCGGATGTTGTTGACGACCAGCGTTGCCAACGCTTCGCCGTCGACGTCCTCGGCGATGATCAGAAGCGGCTTGCCCGATTTCGCTACTTGCTCGAGCAGCGGCAGCAGGTCGCGAATGTTGCTGATCTTCTTGTCGTGCAGAAGGATGTACGGGTCCTCGAGCACCGCGGTCTGCTTGTCGGGATTGTTGATGAAGTACGGCGAGATGTAGCCGCGATCGAACTGCATGCCTTCGACCAGGTCGAGCTCGTTCTCGAGGCCCTTGCCGTCTT
>JBDTXW010000046.1:0-14489 GCA_040005975.1 Betaproteobacteria bacterium
GCGGCGCGCGCGATCAACGGCGCCAGCATGTCGACGGCGGCAAGCTTGAGTTCGGCGCTGTCGGCGAAATGTGCGCGGATGCGATGCGTGGTGTCCATCGGGGCGGCGCCGGGGCGCGCAGCGGGCTAAAGGACGATCGTGGTCAAAGCGGCGGATGAGGTGGCGAGAAGCGCGGTCGAGCGCAATTGTAGCAACTTCAGGGCATCACGGAGGCTTCAGTTCGCTTCGATGTCGACCACCCATTCGATCCGCCCCGGGTCTAGTGCGGGCAGCAGGATCGCATCAAAGCGGCACGGCGGTTCGCGATTCAGGCGGCTCAAGTAGTGCGCGGCCGCGAACGTGAGCCGCCGGCGCTTGGCCGCGGTGATGCTTTCCGCCGCACCGCCGAATGCCGCGTTGCTGCGTAGCCGCACTTCGACGAAGACCAACGTCTCGCCATCGCGCGCGATCAGATCGATCTCGCCGCCGCGGCAGCGGTAGTTGCGCGCGATGATCGTCAGTCCCCGCGCCTCGAGGAACTCGGCCGCGAGCGCTTCTGCCGCCGCGCCACGGGTCATCGGATCATCGCGCCGGCGACTCGACCAGCACGCGGCCGTCGTGAATGGCCATTACGCGTCCCTCGCGGGCAAAGCTGCGCGATGGCAGGAGCGACAGATGGCCGGTCGCACCATCGAGCTCGATCCGCTCCGGCGGCGTCGGTTCGGCCAGCATCTGCGCCAGCGCGAATGCGTCGATGCCCAGCGCGTAGAGCCGCTCCAGCACCGGGTTGTCGAAATCGGCATGCGGCGCGCCGGCAAACGCGGAGGAGTCAGGCTCGGCGAGCCAGGGTATTTCGACGTAGTGGACGTCTTCGAGGTCGAACAACATCTGCGCCGGCAGGCCGTCGGTAATCTGGCTGCTCGCATATACCCGGCCGCGCAGGAATGACTTGGCCAACGCGGCCTCGTTGGCGTCGACGGCCAGCAATACCGCATCGATCGGCTGCGTCGCCAGCTCTCGGCGCAGCGAACCGAGCGCGTCCGGCGTGGCGCCGAAGCGGTATTCGCGCGGCGCCGCACCGCCTTCGCGCCGCCACGCCGCGACGAACGCCTGGCTGAATCGCCGCTGAAACGGTGCGTCGCTGCTGACGACGGCGATGGCCTTGACGCCGTCGTCGCGGGCGACCCGCATCAGGAGCGCGGCATCCTGCTCGACGGCGAGCGTCAATGCATAAACGCCGGTCGGCAACGGCGCAGACTCGTCGACCTGGTTCAGCGCCAGCATGCGCGGTCGCAGCGGCGACATCGCGAGCACCGTCTTCAAGTCGTCGCGCGTCAGCGGACCGATCGCGAGCGCGACGCCGCTTTGCGCGGCCGCGGCGAAGGCGGGCAGGACGCCGTCGTCGCCGTGCGCGATGACCCGCACCCGAGCACCCGCCCCGGCGCGATCCGCCGCGGCGACAAACCCTGCTTTCACGGCGTTGGCGGCGCGACCATAGGTCGCCGATTCGAGCGGCAGGATCAACGCGATCGTCGTGCCGGTAGCGGGCGCGATCGCAGACGCCGGTGGCGGTACGAGCGGCCCGGGGGAAGCCAGGATCGGAGCGGGCAGCGGCGCGAGCGATGGCGGTACGGTTTCGACAATCGGCGGCGCCATCGGCAGGGTGCTTGGCGGCGGGGTTGCCCGGCGGGACAATGGCGGCGTGACGGAGCACGCGCCGACGCCGAGCAGTGCGGCGACAAGCGCCATCGCGCGAAGCCACGCCGGCCATCGGGCCATCGAGAGGAAATCGTCGACCATGAGCAGAGGGGACCCGTTGCCGGCGCTGGGCCGAACATTATATGTGGTGGCGACACCGATCGGTAACCTGCGCGACCTGAGCCTGCGCGCGCTCGACGTGCTGGAACAAGTCGAGGTGATCGCGGCCGAGGATACGCGCGTGACCGCCGGGCTGCTCGCGCACTATGGCATCCGCGCGCGCCTGGTTTCGCTGCACGAGCACAACGAGCGCAAACGCGCCACCACCATCATCGAATGGCTCGCGTCCGGCAAGCGCGTTGCGCTGGTCACCGACGCCGGGACGCCGGCGATCAGTGATCCAGGCGCTCTTCTGGTGCGCGCGGTTTCCGCGGCGGGCTTCGCGATCGTGCCCGTTCCCGGCCCGTCCGCGGTGACGGCGGCGCTTTCCGCCTCGGGCATCGCGGCACCGCAGTGGCTCTTCCTCGGATTCCTGCCGGCCGGGTCGGCGCCGCGTCGCGCCGCGCTCGAGCGCGTGCGCGCCTTGCCCTACGCGCTGGTTTTCTACGAGGCGCCGCATCGCATTGCCGCGACGGTCGCAGCGCTTGCCGCCGGGCTCGATCCGCAGCGCGAGATCGTCATCGCGCGCGAACTGACCAAGCGCTTCGAAACGCTGTATCGCTGCGCGCTCGCGGATGCACCCGGGTGGCTCGCGGCCGACGTCGACCGGGTGCGCGGCGAGTTCGTGCTGATCGTCGCCGCGCCGCACGACGCTCCCGCGGACGACGCCGGCGAGCACGACGCCCTGCTCACGCCGCTGCTCGCCGAGCTGCCGCTGGCGCAGGCGGTGCGTATTGCCGTAGCGCAGTCCGGAGCGGCGCGCAATCGCCTTTATCAGCGGGCGCTGGCGCTGCAGAAGAAGCTCAAGGCGCAACTTTAGCGACGAAATCGGCGATCGCCGCCAGAGTCGCCTGCGGCTGATCGCGATGCGGCGAATGACGGCAGTCGGAAAGCTCGATCCGCGTGACCTCGCCGCCCACTTGTCGCTCGATCGCGTCGAGCTGCGCGGCGGTGCCGTATTCGTCGTCGCGGCCCTGGATCAGGAGCAGCGGACAGCGCACGCCGGGCAGGCAGCCTTCGATGTTCCACGCCCGAAACGCCGGTGCAAGCCAGATGTCGTTCCAGCCGCGGAACGCAGAGTCGGCGTCGGCGTGATGGCGCGCGAGCTTGGTGCGCACATCGGTGGTCTCGTAGCTCCTTTTCGCTTCGGCAATGCTCGCGACTGCAACGTCGTCGACGAAGACATGCGGCGCGAGTGTAACGAGCGCCCGCACCGGGCGCAGTCCCGAACTCGAATGGAGCAGCGCGATCGACGCGCCGTCGCTGTGGCCGATCAGAATGGGAGCGTCGATTCCGAGCCGATCGAGCAGCGCCGGGAGCACCGTCAGCGCTTCGACGTGCATGTAATCCGGCGCGCGCGGCAGTGGCGTCGGCGACGAGCGTCCGTAACCCGAGCGCGAATAGATGAGTGCCGGGCAACCGGTTGCGTGGGCAACGCTCGCCGGGAAATCCTTCCACAACGAGACCGAGCCGAGTCCCTCGTGCAGAAAGACCAAGGTCGGCGCGCGAGTCGCGCCGGCGAGCCGCACGCATTCCAGCCGCTGGCCGGCCACGTCGACGAATTTCGCGCGCGGCATCGGTAGGACGCCGGCTCTAGATGCCCAGATGCTGCTCGCGCAGCCCCGGCTGCGCCGCCAGCGCGGCAGGCGTGCCGTCGAACACCTTGCGGCCCTTGACCAGAATCACGCAGCGATCAGCGAGCTCCGCCAGCATCGCGAAATGCTTGTCGACGATCACCGTCGCGATGCCGCCTTCACGAATCGTGCGTATCGTGCGCCAGATCGTGGCTGCGAGCAGCGGTGCCAGGCCTTCGGTCGCCTCGTCGAGGATCAGCAGGCGTGGATTGGTCAGCAGCGCGCGGCCGATGGTCAACATTTGCTGCTCGCCGCCCGACAGTTGATTGCCGTAATGCGAAAGCCGCGCAGCAAGCGCGGGAAAGGTCGACAGCACGCGTTCGAGCGTCCAGCCGTCGCCACCGGTGGCAGGCGGGCGCGCCGCCATCAGCAGGTTCTCGCGGACCGTGAGCGTCGGGAAGATGCCGCGATTTTCCGGCACGAAGGCGACGCCGAGGCGGGCGATGCGATACGACGGCAGGTTCGTTGCCGGCGCGCCATCGATGTCTACTTCGCCGGCACGCGTTTCGATAAGGCCCAGCATCGAGCGAAGCAGCGTCGTCTTGCCCATGCCGTTTCGCCCCATCAGCGCGACCACCTCGCCGGGGCCGATCGAGAAATCGACCCCCTGAAGCACGTGGCTGCTGCCATAATAGCTGTGCAGCTTGCGCGCAGCGAGGATCGGAACCGCCATCAGATTACGCCCGGCGCTTCGGTGCCGAGGTAGGCGCGCTGCACTTCGGCATTGCTGCGAATCGCGTCCGGCGCGCCGCTCGCCAGTATCCTGCCGTTGACCATCACCGTCAGCTGGTCGGCCAGCGCGAACACAGCGTCCATGTCGTGCTCGACCAGCAGGATCGCGTGGTCCGCGGCCAGGCGTTTGAGCAGCGCGACGATGTGCCCTGACTCCTCGGGTCCCATTCCGGCGAGCGGCTCGTCGAGCAGAAGGACCGTCGGCGCCGTGGCCAGCGCCATCGCGATTTCCAGCGCGCGGCGCTCGCCATGCGACAGTGCGGTCGCGGCGGCCCCGGCACGCCCGCCGAGCCCGACGATGGCGAGCGCCGCTTCCGCCGCCGCATTCCAGTCGCCATAGCGCTCCGCCGGCACGAACCAGCGCCCGAAGCTGCGATGGCGCGATTGCGCCGCCAGTCGGCAATTCTCGAAGGCGGAGAAAGCGCCGAAGACGTTGGTGTGCTGGAACGATCGGGCGATGCCGAGCTGCGCCACGCGGTGGGCCGGCCAGTCCGTGATGTCTTCAACGCCGAGCCGTATCGTTCCGGCCGATGGCCGCAGGTCTCCCGCCAGCAGGTTGACCAGAGTCGACTTGCCCGCGCCGTTCGGCCCGATGACCGCATGCACCGTGCGCGGCGAGAGCGACAGCGTGACCGCGTCAACGGCGACGAGCCCGCCGAAGCGGCGGGTCAGCGAGTCGGTAGCCAGAACCGCGTCAATCACTCTCAGTCACCCTCAGTTGTCCTCAGTCATCATTCGGCTGCACGCTGCGCAAGCCCCGGCGGCGCAGCAGCAATCGGGGCAGGCCGACCAGGCCCTGAGGCAGCAGAAGCACGGCGGCGACGATGAATCCGCCCATCAGGAGCTGCCAGTGCTTGGTCAGCGCAGAGAACCACTCCTGGAGCAACACGTAGGAGAACGCACCGAGCACGGCGCCGACCAGCGTCCCCATGCCACCGAGGATCAGCATCATCAGCACGGCGCCCGACTGATGCCAGGCCATCATTTCGGGATTGACGTAGCCTTCCTTGGCCGCTGCGAGATAACCGGCGAGGCCTGCGATCGTTCCCGCCAGAACGAAAGCGGCGAGCTTGTAGCGCAACGTCGCGAAGCCGAGCGTGCGCATCCGGTGCTCATTGGCCTTGATGCCTTGCAGCGCCCGCCCGAACGGTGAGCGCAGGATGACCGCGAGCAGCGCGAACACGATGGCAAGCGCGGCGAATACGAAATAATAGAAGTGCAGGTCGTCGGCCAGATCCAGGCCCGGAACGATCGCGTCCGGTCGCGTATTGACGTAGATGCCATCGGATCCGCCGGCGACCCGCGTGTCGTGGAAGAAGTAATAGGCCATCTGCGCGAAGGCGAGCGTCACCATGATGAAGTACACGCCCGACGTGCGCACGACCAGCGCGCCGATCAGCAGCGCGGCCGCCGCGCTCGCCGCCAGCGCAAGGGGCAACGTCAGCCAGACGTTGGCCGGATCGGCGGACGGCGCGGCCAGCGCGTAGGTATACGCGGCGATGCCGAAGTATGCGGCGTGGCCCAGGCTGACTAGCCCGGTATAGCCGACCAGCAGGTCGAGAGAGAGAGCGAAGATCGACAGGATCATGATCTTGGTGACGAGTTGCAGATAGAATTTTTCCGCCACCAGCGGAAACAGCAGCAGCAGGACGCCGGCCACGACAAGCCACGGCAGCAGGCTGCGCTTCATCCCGGTACCGGCGCGCGCAGGCGCGCCGCAGCTTGGGGCTTTAGGCACGGCCGAAAAGTCCCAATGGACGAAACAGCAGCACGACGGCCATCAGCAGGTACACGGCGATGCTCGCGACCTCGGGCAAGAGCACCTTGCCGAACGTGTCCGCGAAGCCGATCAGCAGCGCCGCGATCAGCGCGCCCTTGAGCGAGCCGATGCCGCCGATGACGACGATCACGAAGCAGACGATCAGCACCTGGTTGCCCATGCCCGGAAAGACCGACGACACCGGCGCCGCGATCATGCCGGCGAAGGCCGCCAGCGCCACGCCTGCGGCAAACACCAGCGCGTGGATCCAGCGGATATCGAGGCCGAGCGAGGTCGCCATTTCGGGATTCGACGCGGCAGCCCGGATCATCATGCCGAAACGCGTCTTCTGGATCGTCACGTACATCAGCCCCGCGAGCGCCAGACAGACGGCGGAGATGAACAGTCGGTATACGGGATACGAAAGCGTCTCGGTCAGCGGGAGCGACGCGGCGAGGACCGCCGGAATCGCGACGCTGTGCACGTCGTCGCCGACGATGATGCTGCGCAGCTCCTCGAAGATGAGGATAAGACCGAATGTCAGCAGTACCTGATACAGATGGTTACGCCGGTACAGGCGGCTGATCAATGCCCATTCGAGAACGAGCCCGAGCGCGGCGGAAAGCGCGATCCCCAGCGGTAGGGCGAGCCACAGGCTGCCCGTCAGCGACGACAGCGTGAACGCGAGGTACGCTCCGATCATGTAGAAGCTGCCGTGGGCGAGATTGATGACGCCCATGATGCCGAAGATCAAGGTCAAGCCGCTCGCGACCAGGAACAGCAGCAGACCATACTGCACGCTATTGAGAATCTGAATCAGCCATTCCACGGCAAGGGTCCGTCCTGCGCGCTAAAGCGCCGAGGCGTCGACTGCGCAAAAAAAGAAGCGGGGACGAATGCCCCCGCCCGATTGACCTGCTGACAAGGCGCTAGGCCGCCGTCATTTTGCAGCCGCGCGCCGGGTCCTCGAGTGCCTTCCATGCGACGCCGATCACCTGGTTGGCATTGCCATCGACCTTGCGCAGGTAGATATCCTGGATCGGATTGTGCGCCTTCGACATCGTCCACGGACCGCGCGGGCTGTCGATCTTGACCTTTTCCAGCGCGCCGTACAGTGCCTTTTTGTCGCCGAAGCTTCCCTTGACCGCGTTGAGCCCGCCGTGCAGCAAAAGCGCTGCGTCGTAGCCCTGGACGGCGTAGACATCGGCCTGCACGCCGTACTTCTTGCCGTAGTTGTAGCGGAACTGCTTGTTCTTCGCGTTCTCGATGCCGTCGCCGTAGTGCAGCGTCGTCAGCAGTCCCTGCGCCGAGGCGCCTTGCGCCTCGAGCGTGCCGTCGGTCAGGAATCCGGTCCCATACAGAGGGATCTTGTCTTTCAAGCCCGCCGCCGCGTAGTCCCTGGTGAGCTTGACCGCGCCGCCGCCAGCAAAAAAGACGAACACCGCGTCGGGCTTGAGCGAGGCGATTTCGGTGATGAACGGCTGGAATTCGACGTTCGGAAACGGCAGGTACATTTCCTTGGCAATCGAGCCGCCGAGCTTGGTGAACGCCTCCTTGAAGCTTTCGATCGATTCCTCGCCGGCGCCGTATTTCCAGGTCAGCGTGACGACCTTGCGATGGCCGCGGTCGTACATGACCTTGCCCATCGGGTGCGCGGGCTGCCAGTTGGAGAACGATGTGCGGAAAATGTTCGGCGCGCACTGGCCGCCGGTCGCGGCGTTGGCGCCCGCGTTCGGGATGATCAGCAAGGTCCCGTTGTCGCGCGCGACTTTGACCATCGCCATCACGACGCCCGAGTGCACGGTACCGAGCAGGAGGTCGACCTTGTCACGCTGAACGAGCTTGTTGGCGTTGTCGGTCGCCTTGGAAGGCTCCGACTCGTCGTCGACGGTGAAGTATTCGAGCGCGCGGCCGCCCAGATTGCCCCCGGTTTCCTCGACCGCCAGCTTGAAGCCCTGCGTTATGGCGGTGCCGAGCGCGGCATACGTGCCCGTGTACGGGAGCATCATGCCGACCCTGAGCTTGGCCGTCTGCGCCCGGGCGATCGACGGCGAGAGCCCGCCGATCGCGGCCGCGGACGCAAGCGCTCCTGCCTGTTGCATGAACTGACGTCGGTCTGTCATGGTTTTCTCCTCCGGGGATATTGATCTTGTCGGCGCTGCGATGTTAGCAGCGGACCGGCATTCCGTCATGTTTCGGCTGGCGCGCGCAGCTTGAAGCGCTGGATCTTGCCGGTCGCGGTCTTCGGCAATTCGGCCACGAATTCGATCCATCGCGGATATTTGAACGGGGCGAGATGCGCCTTGACGTGATCCTGCAGCACAGCGGCGAGCGCGGGACCCGGCGCCTGCCCGGGTTTGAGCACGACGAAGGCCTTCGGCTTGATCAACTCGGTGCCATCGGCGCAGCCGACGACCGCGGCTTCGAGGACCGCTTCGTGCGTTGCCAGCGCTGCCTCGACCTCGAACGGCGAAACATACAGGCCGCCGACCTTCAGCATGTCGTCGGTGCGGCCGCAGTAGACGTAGCGGCCTTCGGTGTCGACGATGTATTTGTCGCCGCTTCTCGTCCACGGTCCGAGGAAAGTCGCCAGGCTTTTGGCGCGATTGTTCCAGTAATAGGGCGAGCTCGTCGGCCCGCTGACCTGCAGCTCGCCGATTTCGCCGGGCGCGACCGGGTTGCCGGCATCGTCGACAACGCGCACGGCGTAGCCGGGCACCGGTCGGCCGGTCGTGCCGTAGCAGACGTCATCCGGATGGTTGGACAGGAAGATGTGCAGCATTTCGGTCGAGCCCAGCCCATCGAGGATGTCGATGCCGGTCTTGTCGCGCCAGCGCTTGCCCAGGTCTGCCGGCAGCGCCTCCCCGGCGGAGACGCAGCGCCGCAAGGCGAGCCGGTCGCGCGCCGGAAATTCGGCACTGGCCAGCATCGCTGCGTACAAGGTCGGCACGCCGTAGAAAATCGTCGGCCGCTTTTCGACTAGGCGCTTGAACACCGCCGCCGGCGTCGGCCGCTCGGCCATTAGCACGCTCGTTGCGCCGACCGCGAGCGGAAAGGTCAGCGCATTGCCCAGGCCGTAGGCAAAGAAGAGTTTGGCGGCGGAGAAGACGACATCGTCCGCCGCAATGCCGAGGACAGGGCGCGCATAGAGCTCGGCCGTCTGGATCAGGTCGGCATGCAAGTGCACGGCGCCCTTCGGGCTTCCGGTCGATCCGGACGAATACAGCCAGAAGCAGACGTCGTCCGCGGTCGTCGTCGCGACCGGCGCGTCGGCGGACTCGGCGGCGATCCAGTCGGCGAAGCCACGCATGCCTTGCACCGCACCGCCGGAGACGATGACGTGATCGAGCGTATCGAGCTTGGCCGCGAGCGGTGCGATCACCGGCGCAAGCGGCGCGGAAACAACGATCGCCCGGGCGCGGCTGTCGGCCAGCAGATACTCGTAGTCGGCCGCGGTAAGCAGCGTGTTGCATGGGATCGGCACGACGCCGGCGCGTATCGCGCCGAGAAACGCGGTTGGAAAATCGATCGTATCGTGCAGCAGGAGGACGACGCGATCCTCGGTGCGCAAGCCCAGGCGCCGCCAGGCATTGGCGCAGCGGTTGACGCGCTGCGCGAGCTCGCCGTAGGAATAGCTTGCGGCATCGTCGATGAACGCGATCCGCCCGGCGCGGCCCGCAACGAGATTGCGCTCGACCAGATCGACGGCGGCGTTGTAGACGCGGGGTATGCTCACACGCGGCGGCGACGCCGAATGATCTGCCTGAGCAAAGGCGGCTGTCCGGGCGGTCATCGACGGCGATCTTCGCGCGAGCGTTGGCTACAAGCGAGACTGGCGATTGTGGCGAGCGGTGCCGGGCTCGTCAATCGCCGGCGTGTCCGGGATGCACGGACGCCATGGTGACGGCAGCCTGCGCCGGGCCGAGGGCGGCACGGACCTGGCGGAGCCACATCGGAAACCATTCCAGCGCCACATCCTCCGGCAGCGTGCCGCCGCTGGCGTTGTGCTGCAGGACCTCGCCGATGCGGTGCGCGCCCCGCGCGGCGAGCGCCTCGTCGAAGCGCCTGCCGCCGAAACAGTAGGTTCCGACATGCGTGCTGTCGCCGAGCGCGAACACGCCGTAGCGCACGTGCGTCAGTGGGTCGCGGCAGGCGGCAAGATCGGCGTAGAACACCCTCGCATTGTCGGGCACGTCACCCTGGCCGTAGGTCGACGTGCAGATGAGGAATACGCCGGGCCGCTCGAACACACGGCGATCGAGGCCGTCCATGAACGTGACGTCGATGCCGAGCTCCGGCCCGGCGAAGGCGAGCTCGATGTCCTGTGCGACGAGCTGCGCGGTGCCGGTCATCGTGCCGACCAAAATATTCACATGCAGCATCGGTCGAGGCTTGTCATCGGGACGGGCATGAATTATATTACATGCACCAGGAACAGGATGCAATAAAATGCATTACCGCCATGTTGCCGTCGCATCGACGGCCCGCAACCCTCGCCAGCCATGACCGCCTCCTCGTCGGCACGCACCCCGGTTCCCGCCCTTCCCGGCCGCGCCGCGGACTTAGCCTACCTCGCCGCGATCGGCGAAAGGGTCCGCGAAATGCGCGCGCGCCGGGGCATGTCGCGGCGCATCTTGGCGCGCGACTCCGGCGTGTCCGAGCGCTATCTCGCCTTGCTGGAATCTGGTCGCGGCAATGCCTCGATTCTGCTGCTCAAGCAGATCGCGCAGGCGATGGATCTGCCGGTCGAAGAGCTCGTGCGAAGCGGACCGGAAGCGCCTGCGGAAATGACGTTGCTGACGCACTGGCTGTCGCGGCTGACCGCGGCGGAACTTCGCCGCGCTTCGGACACGCTGCGCCGCGCGTTCGGCGCGGGTACGCAGGAGCGAACGCGCCGGATTGCGCTGATCGGTCTGCGCGGCGCCGGCAAGACGACGCTGGGCGCCAGGCTCGCCGCCAGGCGTCGCATCCCATTCATCGAGCTCGACCGCGAAATCGAGCGTGCGGCAGGGGCTTCGCTGGCGGAACTGTTCCTGCTCTATGGCCAGCCGGCGTACCGCCGGCACGAGCGGCGAGCGCTGGAGGCCCTGCTGCTGCGCGACGAACCGATGGTGATCGCGACCGGCGGCAGCATCGTATCGGAACCCGAGACATTCGACTTGCTGCTGTCGACTTGCCGCGTCGTCTGGCTCAAGGCCCGACCCGAAGAGCACATGGCACGGGTGGTCGCGCAGGGCGATCAGCGGCCGATGGCGGGAAGCACCGAGGCAATGGAGGATCTGAAGCGCATTCTGGCCGGACGCGATCTGTTGTACCGCAAGGCCGATGCGATCGTCGACACGTCGGGCAAGTCGCTGGCGCAAAGTCTCAAGCTGCTCGAGCAGGCGGCCGGCGCCGCCGCGTCCGCGACGCGGGCGGCGTAATGGCGATGGTCACCTTCGACACCCATCCCGACCGCTACGCGCACTGGCGCCTGGCGATCGACGGCGCGGTCGCGACACTCACCCTCGACGTCGACGAGGATCGCGGGCTGCAGCCGGGCTACAAGCTCAAGCTCAATTCGTACGATCTCGGTGTCGACATCGAGCTCGCCGACGCGCTGCAGCGGCTGCGCTTCGAGCATCCCGGCGTGCGTTGCCTGGTGATCACCAGCGGCAAGGAGCGCATGTTCTGCTCGGGCGCGAACATCTACATGCTCGGCGCCGCGTCGCATGCCTGGAAGGTCAATTTCTGCAAGTTCACCAACGAGACCCGCAACGGCATCGAGGATGCCAGCCTCTATTCGGGATTGAAATCGATCGCCGCACTCAATGGCACGACGGCGGGCGGCGGCTATGAGCTGGCGCTGGCCTGCGACGAAATCCTGATGATCGACGACCGCTCGTCGACGGTGAGCCTGCCCGAAGTGCCGCTGCTGGCCGTGCTGCCCGGCACCGGCGGCCTGACGCGGCTGACCGACAAGCGCAGGCTCCGCCGCGATCTCGCCGACGTCTTCTGCACGACGATCGAAGGCGTGCGCGCCGACCGCGCCAAGGCCTGGGGTCTGGTCGACGCCATTGCGACGCCGAGTACGTTCAGCGCAACGCTTGCGCGCCGTGCGGCCGCGCTGGCGGCCGCGGAGACCGTCGACGCCGGCACGCGCGGCATCGTGCTCGCGCCGCTGGAGCGGTCGCTCTCCGGGAACGGCATACGTTACCCGAACCTCGAGGTCGTGCTCGATCGCGCCGCCCGCGTCGCAACGTTCACGCTGCGCGGTCCGGCCGACGCGGGCCCCGACGCGACCGCGTCGATCGAAGCGCTCGGGGCGCAGTGGTGGCCGCTGGCGCTTGCGCGCGAGCTCGACGATGCGATCCTGCTTCTGCGCACCAATGAGCTCGACATCGGCACCTGGGTCATGCGCACCGACGGGGATGCCGCGACGGTCCTGGCGGTCGATGCAACGCTCGAAAAACATGCCAGCTACTGGCTGGTGCGCGAGACGATCGGCCTGTGGCGTCGTACGCTGTCGCGGCTCGATGTTTCGGCGCGCTCGGTGTTCGCGCTGATCGACCGTGGATCGTGCTTTGCCGGGACGCTGCTCGAGCTCGCGCTCGCCGCCGATCGCAGCTACATGCTCGCGCTGCCCGACGAGCCCGCGGCCGAGCCGGCGATCGCGCTGTCGGCGCAGAATTTTGGCGGCTATCCGATGTGCAATGGGCGCACGCGGCTCGCCAATCGCTTCGCCGTCGACACGCTTGCGCCCGAGCATCTGGGCATGATGCTCTCCTCGGATGCCGCGCGCGATGCGGGGCTCGTCACCTTCACGCCGGACGACATCGACTGGGACAGCGAGATTCGCCTCGCGCTGGAAGAGCGCGCGAGCCTTTCCCCGGATGCGCTCACCGGGATGGAGGCGAGCCTGCGCTTCACCGGGCCGGAGACGATGCACGCGCGCATTTTCGGCCGGCTGACGGCGTGGCAGAACTGGGTCTTTCAGCGGCCGAACGCGGTCGGCAAGGACGGCGCGCTGAAGCTTTTCGGCAGCGGCACCCGCGCCAAATTCGACTGGGAGCGCGTCTAGCCCGAAAGGCTTAGACAGCGAAAGCGGCGAACGCGACATGGCAATCAATTACAGCGACAAGATTCCGAACAACGTCAACCTGGCCGACGATCGAACGCTGCAGCGCGCGCTCGAGAATTGGCAGCCGAAGTTCCTGCGATGGTGGCAGACGATGGGTCCTTCGGACTTTTCCGCCGCCGATATCTATTTGCGCACCGCAGTCGGCGTCGACGCCGCCGGCTGGGCGAGCTATGGCCAGGTGCGCATGCCCGACTATCGCTGGGGGATTTTCCTGGCTGACGCCGACCCCGCGCGCACGATCGGATTCGGCGATCATCTGGGCGAGCCGGCCTGGCAGCAGCTGCCGGGCGAATACCGATCGCCATTGCGTCGGCTGATCGTGACGCAGGGTGACACCGAGCCGGCATCGGTCGAGCAACAGCGCCTGCTCGGCCACAGCGCTCCGTCGCTCTACGACCTGCGCAACCTCTTCCAGATCAACGTCGAGGAGGGCCGCCATCTCTGGGCGATGGTCTATCTGTTGCACGCGTATTTCGGCCGCGACGGCCGCGAGGAGGCGGAGGAATTGCTCGAGCGTCACTCGGGCGATACCGACAAGCCGCGGATCCTGGGCACGTTCAACGAGCCGGTGACCGACTGGCTGTCGTTCTTCATGTTCACCTATTTCACCGACCGCGACGGCAAGTATCAACTGAAGAGCCTCGCCGAGTCGGCGTTCGACCCGCTGGCCCGCACGACCCGCTTCATGTTGACCGAGGAAGCGCACCACATGTTCGTCGGCGAGACCGGTCTCTCGCGCGTGATCAAGCGGGCGCTGGAGGTGATGGCCGAGCTCGGTACCGACGATACCGCGGCAGTGCGCAATGCCGGCGCCGTCGACCTGCCGACATTCCAGCGCTACCTCAATTTCTGGTTTTCGTCCTCGCTTGATCTGTTCGGGTCTGAAGTCTCGTCGAACGCCGCATCGAGCTTTGCCACCGGGCTCAAGGGACGGCCCGACGAAGGACAGTACGAGGACCATCGCTGCATCGACGTTGCGTTCGAGCTTGCGCAGCCGGATCCGGCGCTCGGCATCACGACCGCAAGCATCCCGCTGCGCAATGCCATGAACGAAGTGCTGCGGACTTCCTATGTGCGGGACTGCGAGCTGGGGCTCAAGCGCTGGAACCGCCAGCTCGAACGCGCGGGCATCGGGCAGCGCCTGTCGCTGCCGTCGCCGCGCTTCCGCCGCGCGATCGGCGTATGGGCTGCTGTGCACTGCGATCCGGCCGGCACGATCATCGACAGCGCCGAATACCGCCGGCGCGAAAACGAATGGCTGCCGACGGAGGTCGACCGCGCCTTTGTACGGAGCCTGATGCAGCAGGTCGTCGCGCCCGGCAAGATGGCCGGCTGGATCGCCGCGCCTGAGCGCGGCATCGACAATCTGCCGATCGATTACGAATACGTGCGCCTCTAGCTGAGCGCC
>JBDTXW010000047.1:0-14477 GCA_040005975.1 Betaproteobacteria bacterium
ACGCCGCCTTGATGCGATCCATGCGTTCCTTCGAAACGTCAACCGTCTCCAACGACGTGTGCCGGCAAAAAAGCACAAAATAAAAAACACAAAATTTTAGCATGGACGCGCTCGCGCTGAAACCCTGGATGCGCGGAGGCCATGCGGCCAACGCTCTCGCATCTACATCGCGGCAGCACCGTTCCATCGCGGCGCGCCGTCGTCGCTCCATCGCAGCGTCGCAAGCCGCGGTGCCGCCAGCCGGCGCTGGAGCGTCGCTACGTTTTCGTCGAACTCGGGCAACGTCGGCTCGATCGCATTGGCCACCCACCCCGCCATCGTCAGCCCGCGCATCCGGATCGCCAGCGCCGAGAGCAGCGCATGATTGAGACAGCCCAAGCGTACGCCGACGACGAGCAGCACCGGCAACCCGATCGTGGCGGCGATGTCGAGCATGTCGTGGTCGTCGTCGAGCGGCGAAAACGCGCCGCCGGCGCCTTCGACGACAATGCGATCGGCACGCAGCGCGAGCTCGCGATAGGCGTCTGTTATCCGGCCAAGCTCGATGCTCACTCCGGCGTGGCGGGCGGCGAGGTGCGGTGCGATCGCGGGCGTAAACGCGTAGGGATTGCGCGCTGCCAGCGGGGCCTCGACGTTGCCCGCCGCTTCGAGCGCCGCGACGTCGGCGTTGCATGCGGCGTCCGCGGCGATGCCGCTGGCGACCGGTTTCATCCCTACCGCCCGCAAGCCGCGTGCCGCGTGCCGGCGCAGCAACGCGCATGCGGCGACCGTCTTGCCTACGCCGGTGTCGGTCCCGGTGACGAAGATGCCCCTGCTCATTGCGCCGCTTCGGTCGCGGCCGGCGCCGCCACGATGCCCCGGTTCACCGGCGCTCGCGGTCGCCGCGATCGAAGCGCACGATCGCGCGTCCGTCGTCGGCAACGCGTGGCTCGGGTTTCCACGCGTGTCCATAAACGATCTCGAAGCTCGCCGGCAGGCGCCCGTCGCGGCGAAAGCCCTCCAGCGCCGCAAGCATCCGCTGCCATCTGTGCCGCCCCGTCAGTCCACGCCTGCGTTCCACCTGTGCATTCTGCGCGCCGATCGCCTTCAAGTCGCGCATCAGTGCCCCGGCATCGGCGTAGGTCATCGTGATCATTTCCATGTCCATCACCGGATCGGCGAACCCCGCGTGTACCAGCATGTCGCCGACGTCGTGCATGTCGAGAAAACGGTTGACGTGAACGGCGTCGTCGGCCGCGGCAAACGCGCGGCGAAGCTCGCTCAGCGTATCGGGACCGAACGTCGTGAACGTGAGCAGACCGCCGACATTCAGGACGCGGTGGAATTCGCCCAGCGCAAGCGGCAGCTCCTCGACCCACTGCAACGTGAGGTTGCTCCAGACGAGATCGACGCTGCGGGCCCTGACCGGCAGCCGGCAGACGTCGCCGCAGACCAGCGCCGGCCGCGGGCGCCCCACCGCCGCAAACGCGCCCAGCAACCGCCGCCGGAGAGAACGCGACCCCGACCACGGCGCGAGATCGCGCCGCCGCGCCGCCAGCACCATCGCATAGGCAAGGTCGACACCGACGAGCCGTGCGCGCGGATAACGCGCCTGCAATTCGCCCAGCGCCTCGCCGGTGCCGCAGCCTGCATCGAGGACTACCGAGGGATCCAGCCGTACGATGCCCAGACGCTCGGCCATGCGTTGCGCGACTTCCCGCTGCAGCACCGCGGCGCGGTCGTAGGTGCCCGCCGCCCGTTCGAATGCTCGCCGCACGCTCGTACGGTCGAGGCCGGCACCGCCGGGCTTGCGTTCATCGGTCATTGGTAAAACGCCTCTGCCGCCTCGCCCAGCCGTGGGGCAGCATGAGCGGCGGACCGCTGCCGGTCGATTCGACGTGCAGACTCACTGTGGCGCGCGAGGTCGAGGTGTCGCGTCGCCGATTGCCGCCAATGCCTCGACCAGACGATCGACGTCGCCGTCGGAATGCGCAGCCGTCAGCGTGACACGCAACCGCGCCGACCCGAAAGGCACCGTCGGCGGACGAATCGCCGGAAGCCAGATGCCACGCTCCCACAGCGCCTCGCTGACCGCAACCGCCTCGGCGGCGTCTCCGATGATCAATGGCTGGATCGGCGTGGGCGACGGTAGCAGCGGCCAGCAAAGCCTTGCGGCCAGGCCGCGCCAGCGCGAAAGCAATGCGAACAGGTGATCGCGCCGGGCGGTGTCGCCGCGCAAGAGTGCGACGCTTGCCGCAAGCGCACTCGCCAGCAGCGGGGGCGAGGCGGTCGTGTAGATATAGGTCCGCGCCGTCTGCAGCAAGGTTTCGATCACCGCCGAATGCGCTGCGACAAAGGCGCCGGCGACGCCCGCGGCCTTGCCCAGCGTGCCCATGTAGACGATGCGCTCCGCGGCGAGTCCGAAATGCGCCAGCGTGCCGCGCCCGGCATCGCGGCCCTCGCCCAGCACGCCGAATCCGTGCGCGTCGTCGACCAGAAGCCAGGCGTCATGCGCGCCGGCAAGCTCGAGCAATTGCGGCAGCGGGGCGAGGTCGCCGTCCATGCTGAATACCGCGTCGGTGCAGATCAGCTTGCGCCGCCCCCGGCAGGCAGCGAGCCGACTCGCGAGTTGGCCGAGGTCGCGATGCGCGTACCGGATGAACGCGGCGCGCGACAACAGAGCGGCGTCGTTCAGGCAGGCATGATTGAGACGGTCGCCGAACACGGCGTCCTCGCGCCCCACCAGCGCCGTGACGGCAGCCAGGTTGGCCATGTAACCGGTCGAGAACAGCAGCGCGCGCGCGTTCGCGCACGGCGCGACCCAGGCCGCGAGCTCGCGCTCGAGCGCCTCGTGCGGCCGGAAGTGTCCGGAAATCAGATGCGAGGCGCCGGCACCGACGCCGTGTCGCGTTGCGCCCTGACGCGCGGCGGCGATGACGCGCGGGTCGCCGGCGAGACCGAGATAGTCGTTGCTGCCAAACTGCAGCACCTCGCGACCATCGACCACGAGCCGCGCGCCTTGCGCCGAATCGACAGTGCGGCGGCGGCGCGACAGACCTTGGCCGGCGCGCTGCGCAAGCGCGGCATCGAGCTCCGCGATCAGGCGCGACATCGTTCTTGTCGGTCGGGACGACTGCCCGCTTAGTGCGTGTCGCCGCTTGCGTGCAGTCCGAGACGCCCGAACAAGGCCTGGTCGGCGGCAACGTCCGGGTTGCCGGTCGTCAGCAGCTTCTCGCCATAGAAGATCGAGTTCGCACCGGCATGAAAGCACAGCGCCTGAATGCCGTCGCCCATTTCCTGCCGTCCCGCCGAGAGACGCACGATTGCACGTGGCATCGTGATGCGCGCGGCGGCGATCGTGCGAACGAATTCGAGGAGATCGATCGCTTCGCCGCCGTAAAGCGGCGTGCCTTCGACCTGGACCAGATTGTTGATCGGCACCGACTCCGGATACGGATCAAGATTGGCGAGCTGCGCGATCAGGCCGGCGCGCTGCGCGCGCGTCTCGCCCATGCCGACGATGCCGCCGCAGCAGACGCGCACGCCCGCGGCGCGCACGCGCTCGAGCGTGTCGAGCCGGTCGCGGTAATCACGCGTGGTGATGATTTCGCCGTAGAAATCAGGCGCGGTGTCGAGATTGTGATTGTAATAGTCGAGACCGGCATCCTTCAGGCGCTCGGCCTGGCCGTCCCTGAGCATGCCCAAAGTCGCGCAGGTCTCCAGCCCCATCGCCCTGACCGCGCGGACCATCGCGAGCACCGGCTCGAGATCGCGGTCTTTCGGGCCGCGCCATGCCGCGCCCATGCAGAACCTCGTCGCGCCCGCCGCCTTGGCCGCGGCGGCCGCGGCGGCGACATCGGAGAGCGAAAGCAGCGCCTGGTTGTCTATTCCAGTGTGATAGCGCGCGGCCTGCGGGCAATAGCCACAGTCCTCCGGACAGCCGCCGGTCTTGATCGACAGCAGTGTGGAGAGCTGGACGGCGTTCGGATCATGATGCGCGCGATGCGTCTGTTGCGCCCGATGCAGCAGATCGTTCATCGGCAGCTCGAGCAGTGCCGCGACCGCGTCGACCGTCCACCGAAGGTCTGGCTTGGCGCGTGTTTCGCGGCGGACTATCGTGACTGGCTGCATCGTCGGGCGCCGGCTGGTTACAATGGGTTTCAAGTGTCGGGGAGGGCCATCACGTTGTCAAATTTTCTGGCCGGCGCATTTGACCGCGCCTTCGGCCGCATGCGGCGCCGTGCGGTCGGCGCGGCGCGGCATGCGTTGCCGCAGCGCTGTGAGCTCTGCGCCGCGCCGTGCGGCAGCCATTTGGTGTGCGCGGCATGCACGCGCGACTTGCCGCAGATCGGATCGGCCTGTCCGGTATGCGCGCTGCCGGCATCCGGCGCCGAAGTCTGCGGCAGCTGCCTCGCCGACCCGCCGGCGTTCGACGCAACGATCGCCGCCTTTGCCTACGCCTTTCCGGTCGACCGGCTGATCCATGCCTTCAAATATCAGGGCCGTCTCGCGCTGGCCGAGTGGGCCGCCGGCGCGATCCTTGCCGAGCGCCTGCGTCGCGGGCGACCCGAACCCGACACGCTCGTCGCCCTGCCACTGTCGGTCGAGCGTCAGCGCGAGCGCGGTTACAACCAGGCGGCGGAGATCGCGCGCGTCGTCGCGTCGCGGGCCGGGCTTCCGCTGCTGTCGGCAGGCGTGCGGCGCATACGCGCCGCGCCGCCGCAGGCGATGCTGCCGTGGACCGCGCGCGAGCGCAACGTGCGCGGCGCATTTGCCTGCGACGCCGACTTGGCCGGGCTCCGGGTGGCGGTCATCGACGACGTGATGACGACCGGCGCTTCGTTGTCGGAACTGGCGAGGACGCTTCGCGCCGCGGGAGCGACGGGGGTGGAGAACTGGATCGTGGCGCGGACGCTGCCGCCTGCGCACTGATTTCTTTGAGCGTCGCGGCATCATGATTGCGATCGTCCTGGTTCATCCGGAGATCCCGCCCAATACCGGCAACGTGATCCGCCTTGCCGCCAATGCCGGCGCCGAGCTGCACCTGGTCGAGCCGCTGGGCTTCCGGCTCGACGATCGCGCATTGAAGCGCGCGGGTCTCGACTACCACGAGTACACGCGGCTCGTCGTGCATCGCGACTGGGTGAGCTGTCGCGATGCACTCGCCGGGCGAGCCCGCTATGCGCTGACCACGCGCGCCGCGAGGTCGCTGTTCAGCTGCAGGCTCTCGGCGGATGACGTGTTCGTGTTCGGCTGCGAGACCGGTGGCTTGCCGGACACTATCCTCGGCGAATTTGCCGCGGAAGCGCGGCTGCGAATCCCGATGCGTCCAACGATTCGCAGCTTGAACCTTTCCAACGCCGTCGCGATCACCGTGTACGAGGCGTGGCGGCAAATCGGATTCGCCGGCGCGTCGGAAGCGAACGGCTAAAGCCGGTCGGTTCGCGCGGGACGTCCTCACTACCGCGGTGTGCCGCTTGCGCTCATTGCACCTCCGGCCCGGGCTCGCGTGCGAGTAGCGCCTCGACGGCGCGTCGCGGCGGCATACTCTCGTAGAGCACCCGATAGACGGCCTCGCAGATCGGCATGTCGACGCCGAGTGCGCCGGCCAGCGCGTGCGTCGCCCGCGCCGCCGACACGCCTTCGGCGACATGACCAAGGGCGGCCAGAATCGCGGCAAGGTTTTCGCCGCGCCCCAACCCCAGTCCGACGCGGCGGTTACGCGACAGGTCGCCCGTGCAAGTCAGCACCAGGTCCCCCAGTCCGGACAGGCCCGTCAGCGTTTCGCGCCGGCCTCCCAGCGCGACCGCTAGCCGGCCGGTCTCTGCCAGTCCCCGTGTGATCAGCGCCGCGCGCGCGTTGTTGCCGAAGCCCAAGCCGTCGCTTGCGCCGGCCGCGATCGCCAGCACGTTTTTCACCGCGCCGCCGACCTCGGTGCCGGTCAGGTCGTCGCTGACGTAGGCGCGCAGCATGCCGCCGCGTAGCCGCTGGGCGATCGACTGCGCGAGCCCGGAGTCGGTGGCGGCGACGGTGAGCGCGGTCGGCATGGCGCGCGCGACTTCCTCGGCAAAGCTCGGACCCGAGATTACGCCGACCGGCGCCGGCCACATCGGCGCGACGACCTTATGCGCCAGCGCGACGCCCGGCGGCGCGGATGCGGCGACGAAGCCTTTCCCCAGCCAGACGAGCGGCGCCCGCGTGTGTGCGCGCAAGGCCTGCACGATCTCGGTCAGCGCGCCGACCGGCGTCGCCACGACAATTAGCGCAGCCCCTTCGGCCGCGCGCGACAGCTCGGGCACGACGTCGATCTGCAGCGGAATCGCGATGCCGGGCAGGTAGCGTTTATTCTCGCGCGACGACGCGATCGAGCGCGCAGCCTCAGGATCACGCGCCCACAGGCGCAGCACGGACGGTGCCGACCTGCCGGCGAGATGCACGGCCAGCGCCGTTCCCCAGGCGCCAGCCCCGATGATCGCGACGGTGTCGCTCACCGTGCCCCCGGGTGAGGGCTGCTACAGACCCCAGACCTGCGCGATGCGAACGTAGCCCTGCTGTCCATCGCGATGGCGAACCTTCGCCCAACCGGGCGTGTTGCTGACATAGGCCGGGTCGATGAGCTCGAGCACGACGTTCTGCTCGGCCTTGAAGACCAGCGGCGCAGTGCCTTCGGGTGCAGCGAGCACGTCGGCGACAGCGACGCGCACGATCAGGGTGCGCCGCTCGGATACGGCCTTGCGCTCGATCCAGGCGACGGTGCCGCTGGCATCACGGATCTTGAGCCAGCCTTCGACACCGACGATCACTTCGAATGGGGTATCGCGGCCGATGACGAACAGCGGCTTGGCCCGGAGCGACGGCGCATCGTAGAGTACCGCCGCTTCGCCGGCCGACTGAAACTCTGCCGCCGCCACGCCTCCGCTGAGCGCGATTGCCGCGACCAGCAGCAAGCTAGCGCGTGTCATCACACGCTAGTTCGTCGCCGGCACCGCCGGCGCCTGCTGCTGCATGTTGGCCACCTGTTGCTGGTACAGCGCCTCGAAGTTGATCGGGTCCAGGTGCACCGGCGGAAAGCCCGCGCGCGAAACCGCGTCGGCGATCGTCTCGCGGATGTACGGAAAAAGCACGGTCGGGCAGTGGATACCCATCAGCGGCTGGATGTCGGCAAGAGGCACGCCGACGATGCGGAATATGCCCGCTTGCGCGGCCTCGACGAGGAACAGCGTCTTGTCGGAGGTCTTTGCGGTCACCGTGATCGTCAGCACGCATTCGTAGACGTTTTCCTCGATCTGCTCGCCGCGTGTGCGCAGGCCGACCTCGACAGTCGGCGCATCGGGCGTGGTGAACGACTGCGGCGCGCCGGGATTCTCCAGCGAAAGATCCTTGACGTAGATCTTCTCGATGGACAGCGTGGGTTGAGCTTGGAAGTCGGCCATGCGGTTTCCCGGTCGGTAAACAATCAATTATAGCGCAGCGCGGGTCTCCGCGGCCGCACGCGCGTCGTCGCCAAGCAGGGGCAGCAGCTCGCCGGCGCGGTCGAGCACGACCAGGTCGTCGTAGCCGCCGACGTGGCGTTCGCCAATGTAGATCTGCGGCACCGTGCGGCGCCCTGTCCGCTCGACCATTTCGGCGCGCCGCGCCGGTTCGAGGTCGACGCGAATCTTGGCGATGTCGGCAACGCCGCGGGCGCGAAGCAGACGCTCGGCCATGATGCAAAATGGACAGCTGGCGGTCGAGTACATCAGCACCGCGGCCATCAGGAGCCCTTTTCCAGCGGCAATCCGGCCTCGGCCCAGGCGTGCAAGCCGCCGCGCAAGGCGTAGATTTCCTTGAAGCCGAGCTTGGCCAGCGCGGACGCCGCGCCCCGGCTGCGATTGCCGCGCCCGCAATACGTGATCAGCGGGCGAGCGGTGAACTTGCCGAGTTCCTGGCCACGGCTGCCAAGCTGAGAGAGCGGGATATGCATTGCGTTGGGCACGCTTCCGCCTTCGTATTCCTTGGCCTCGCGCAAATCGAGGATCAGCGCATCCTTGCGATTGATCAACTGCGTCGCCTGCACCGCGCCGATCTCGCGCATCGCGGACAGCGGGCTGTGGATCAGCGGCCACACCAGCATCGCTCCCGAAACGAGCATGATCATGACGAGCGGCCAGTTGTTCTGCAGGAATTGGAGCATCAGTATGGAATGTCGGCGGCGCGGTGCGCGGCCCATATAAAATGATAACGGTAAAATCATAGCGTATACCTTATGACCTCGAGCGCGATCGCGAATTCCCCGATGCCCGAACATCCCACCGCGCTGGCCCCGGTCGTTCCCGTCGTGCTGCTGATCCTCGACGGCGTCGGTTGCCGCGACGATGCGCCTGACAATGCGGTCAGCCGCGCCGCCAAGCCCAACTGGGACCGCCTTTGGCGCGAGCACGCGCACACCACGATCGACGCCTCCGAGCTCGCCGTCGGCCTGCCGCGTGGACAGATGGGCAACTCCGAAGTCGGCCATCTGAATATCGGCGCCGGCCGCGTCATCTATCAGGAATTCACCCGCGTCGACCACGCGATCGAGACCGGTGAATTCGCCCGCAACCCCGCGCTGGTCGAG
This sequence comes from Betaproteobacteria bacterium, assembly GCA_040005975.1. Classification (GTDB taxonomy): domain Bacteria; phylum Pseudomonadota; class Gammaproteobacteria; order Burkholderiales; family Casimicrobiaceae; genus PALSA-1003. The sequence goes on from JBDTXW010000047.1 coordinate 8,576, forward strand.
GCGGTGGCGACCGCCCGGCGCAACGGCGCGACACTGCACGTCCTCGGCCTGGTTTCGCCCGGCGGCGTGCACAGCCATGAACGGCAGATCGCGACGATGGTCACGATGGCCGCCGACGGCGGTGCGCCGCGCGTCGCCGTGCATGCCTTCCTCGACGGACGCGACACGCCGCCGCGCAGCGCGGGCCCTTCGCTGCAGTACCTGAGCTCGGTTTGCGCCAACCGCGCCGGTTGTCGCATCGCCGACATCGTCGGTCGCTACTATGCGATGGACCGCGACCAGCGCTGGGAGCGCATCGAAGCGGCCTACCGGCTGATCGTCGACGCCGAGGCGCGCTATTCGGCGCCCGACGCCGCCAGCGCGCTGGCTGCTGCGTATGCGCGCGGAGAGAACGACGAATTCGTCAAGCCGACGACGATCGGCGAAGGCGCGCGCATCGAGGACGGTGACGTCGTCGTGTTCATGAATTTCCGCGCCGACCGTGCCCGGCAGATGACGCGGGCGCTGACCGACGCGGCATTTTCCGGCTTTGCGCGCCCTCGCCCGCCTCGGCTCGGCGCGTTCGTCACGCTGACGAGCTACGGTGAGGAGTTCGCCGGGCTGCCGGCTGCCTTCCTGCCGCAGACGATCAGCAACAGCTTCGGCGCGGTGGTCGCCGCCCGCGGCTTGCGCCAGCTGCGCATCGCGGAGACCGAGAAATACGCCCACGTCACCTACTTTTTCAACGGCGGCGTCGAGACCCCTTATCCCGGCGAGGATCGGATCATGGTGCCGTCGCCGAAGGTCGCGACGTACGACTTGAAGCCCGAGATGAGCGCGTTCGAAGTCACCGACAAGCTCGTCGCGGCGATCGAATTACGTCGCTACGACGCGATCGTATGCAACTACGCGAACGGCGACATGGTCGGCCATACCGGCAAGATCGAGGCGGCGATCCGCGCGATCGAAGTGCTCGACAGCTGTGTCGGCCGCGTCATCGCCGCACAGCGTGCGCGCGGCGGCGAGGTTCTGGTCACCGCCGATCACGGCAATGCCGAGAAGATGCACGACGACGTGACGGGGCAGGCGCACACCGCGCATACGCTCAATCTCGTACCTTGCCTGTATGTCGGTCGCGCCGCGACACCGCGCGGCCCGGGGGCGCTGCAGGACATCGCGCCGACGCTGCTCGCGATGATGGGCCTGCCGCAGCCCGCTGAGATGACCGGGCGCGCTCTATTCGACATCGGAAAGTAGAGGTCACGGCCTCCGCCGAGGTGTCCCGAGGTTGTCTACTACTGCTGTACAGACCGGGCCGGGGAACTTGCGCGCGGTTCGGCAGTCCACGCACCGGTGGCGGAACGCCCTGGAAGGGGCGCTTGATCCGTTGCCCCGAAGGCCAGGCCGTGCGAGTGGTCGCCGCCGGTCAGGTCGTCTGCGCCGAATGGCTGCGGGCATTCGGAAACCTCTTGATTATCGATCACGGAGACGGCTATATGCGCCTTGGCGGCAACGACGAGGCGCTGTTGTCGCCTGTCGGCGCGAAGGCCTGCGGCGGCCGGATCGTCGCACAGGCCGGCGCGAGCAGTGGCAGCGAAAAAACGGGCGTATACTTTGAGTTGCGAATTCAATGGTTGGGTTGCGCGCAGGCGCGTGATCGCGACACGACGAGGTAAACATGGGTAACGGCTGGAAAAAGGCGGGATTGATCGGTATCGGCGCGGTGCTGGGGATGTTGCTCAGCCTCAACTTCTCGGCGCTGGCCGAGCGAGAGGCAAAACTGCCGATCCCCTACGAAGATCTGCAGCTCTTCTCTGCCGTTTTCGGCCGCATCAAGAGCGACTACGTTGAGGTGGTGCCGGACGACAAGCTGATCCGCGAAGCGATCAACGGCATGGTGCACGGGCTCGACCCGCACTCCGACTTCCTCGATGCCGATGCATTCAAGGAACTGCAGATCAACACGCAGGGCAAGTTCGGCGGCTTGGGGATCGAAGTCGGCTCCGAGGACGGCTTGATCAAGGTGATCTCGCCGATCGAGGACACGCCGGCGTTTCGCGCGGGCATCAAGTCCGGCGACCTGATCGTCAAGATCGACGACCTGTCCACGCGCGGGCTGGCTCTGTCGAAGGCGGTGGAGAAAATGCGCGGCAAGCCGGGCACGCAGATCGTGCTGACGGTCGCGCGCAAGGACGCCGATGCCCCGCTCACCTTTACCCTGATGCGCGAGGTCATTAATTTCCGCAGCGTGCGCGCCAAGCTGATCGAGCCCGGCTACGGCTTCATCCGCGTCGTCCAGTTCCAGGAGCACACCGGCGAGGATGTCGCCAAGGCGATCCGCGATCTATACAAGCAGGGCGAGCTCACCGGGCTCGTCCTCGACCTGCGCAGCGATCCGGGTGGCTTGCTCAATGTTTCGGTCGGCGTCGCGTCGGCGTTCCTGCCGTCCGATTCGCTGGTCGTCTACACCGACGGCCGCACCTCGGACGCGCGCATGCGCCTGTCGTCGAACAAGAGCGATTACCTGCGCGGACGCGGCGACGACTATCTGAAGGACCTGCCCGCCGCCGTCAAGCGCGTACCGATGGTCGTGCTGGTCGACGGCGGCACAGCATCGGCGTCGGAAATCGTCGCCGGCGCCTTGCAGGATCACAAGCGCGCCGTCGTCATGGGTACGCAGACGTTCGGCAAGGGCTCGGTGCAGACGATCCTTCCTCTGGGGCCGAATGCGGGATTGAAGCTCACGACGGCGCGCTATTACACGCCGAGCGGCCGTTCGATTCAGGCCAAGGGCATCGAGCCCGATATCGCGGTCGACGACGGACGCGACTACCGGTTGCGCGAAGCCAATCTCGACCATCACCTGCTCGACGGCAAGACACCGATCGCCAGTGCCAACGGCGCCGCGACGCTCTCCATCAAGTCCCCGGCCGAAAAGACGCAGGAGAAGACGAAGGCCGGCGACGCGGCGCAGCCCCGTTTGGAATTCGGCTCGGTCGACGACTTTCAGCTCAAGCAGGCGCTGAATCGGCTCAAGGGTCTGCCGGTCATCGCGTCGACAAAGGCGGTGGCGGCGGTAGCGCCGCAATAAGCCGCACGGTTCTTTCGCAAGGCAAGAACGCCCGGCTCGTCGCCGGGCGTTTTTGCTGGCGAAACGACGCGGCGAACGGAACCGGACGATGGACGATGATCAGCTGCTGCGCTACAGTCGGCATGTGCTGCTGCCTGAGCTGGGCGTCGATGCACAGCAGCGCTTTGCTGTCGCGCATGCGCTGATTGTCGGCGTCGGCGGCCTGGGCAACCCGGCGGCGCAGTTTCTCGCGGCGGCCGGCGTCGGAACCTTGACCCTGGTCGACGCCGATCATGTCGACCTGACCAATCTGCAGCGCCAGATTCTGTTCGGTACCGGCGACGTCGGCCGGCCCAAGGTTGACGCCGCGGGCGAGCGCATCGCGGCCGTCAATCCGGAGGTGCGTGTCGAGCGCATCGCCCGGCGCGTGGGCGCGCAAGACCTCGCGCCGCTTGCCGCGGCGGCCGACGTCGTTCTCGACTGCTCGGATAACTTCGCCACGCGACACGCGATCAACCGCGCCTGCGTGGCCGCGAAAAAGCCACTGGTTTCCGGTGCGGCGATACGGTTCGACGGCCAGATCGCGGTGTTCGACGCGCGCGACGGCACCCATCCCTGCTATCACTGCCTGTTCGGCGAGGACGGCGACTTCGAGGAGACGCGCTGCGCCGTCATGGGTGTATTTGCGCCGCTGGTCGGCATCGTCGGCGCAACGCAGGCCGCCGAAGCGCTGAAGCTCATCGCCCCGGCGGGCCGCTCGCTTGCGGGCAGGCTGCTGCTGGTTGACGCGCTGACGATGGAATGGCGCGAGGTCCGCGTCCTTAAAGACCCGGCGTGTCCAGTCTGCGGCACGGGCGCGCAATGATGCGTATCGCCACGGCCGGCGGCAGCCGACGCGGCACGCTGATCCGACTGGCGGCGATCGGTTTCGCCTGTTGGCTGGGGGCGGCCGCGGGCGCCGAAACGGCGCTGCCGGCCGCCGAATGGCAAGCGATCCAGCACGTCATCACGGCGCAGCGCACGGCCATCGTCGGGGGCGACGCCGACAAGGCCTTCGCTCATGCCTCGCCCGGCATCCAGCAGCAGTTTGGCGATGCCGCGACGTTTCTCAGGATGGTCGATGCCGCCTACGCTGCGCTCGAGTCCGCGCGCTACGTCGAATTCCTGGAAGGCGCGGTGATCGACGGCGTCGTCGTGCAGCCTCTGCGCCTGATCGATGCCGACAACACCGTGCGCGTCGCCTTGTACACGATGGAAAAGCAGCCCGACGGCGGCTGGCGGATCTCGAGCTGCCGTATCGCGCCGTCGACCGTTCGCGCGGCCTAGCCGCAGCGCAGCGGCTTACGCGAACAGGTATTTGCGCTGCGCGTCCCAGCCGTCCTGCGGCAGCCGCTTGAACCCGGACTTGGCGAACAAGGTCCAGCGTCCGACGACGAACGCCAAGAGGACGTTGGCATCGGCGACCGGATCACCCGGCCATGCGCCGCCCGCCTGCGCGATCTTCAGCGATTGCCGCAGCGCCGCCTCGATGCGGTCGTAGAGCTGGTTCATCCGCGCCTGCAGGCGCTCGTCCTCGTTGACCAGCGCGTCGCCGATCAGCACCCGGGTCATGCCCGGATTCTTTTCGGCGAAACCGAGCAGCACGACAACCAGCTGCGTCGCCTGCGCGATCCCGTCGGTCGACTCGCTCGTGATGCGATTGACCAGCGAGAACAGCGTCGACTCGATGAATTCGATCAGCCCCTCGAACATCTGCGCCTTGCTGGCGAAATGGCGGTACAGCGCCGCCTCGGAGACGTCGAGGCGGCTCGCCAGCGCGGCGGTCGTGATCCTTTCGCCGCGCGGGGTTTCCAGCATGGCGGCCAGCGTCTGCAGGATCTGCAGCCGCCGTTCCCCCGGTTTGCTCGCCATCGTTCGCTCCCTGATCAAATCGGCCCGGCATCGAGGCAGTCGCCCCCGATGCTGCGTGCCGAATCGCGACGTTAACGCTCGCCACCTAACGCTCGCTTGCCTTGCGCGGATCGGCTAGTCCGCGCTTATCATCGTTCCGACGCCCTCGTTGGTCAGCACTTCCAGCAGCAGCGCGTGTTCGACCCGCCCGTCGATGATGTGCGAGCTATGGACACCGTTCTTCACCGCTTCCAGCGCCGAGCCGATTTTCGGCAGCATGCCGCCGTGGATCGTGCCGTCGGCGAACAGCGCCTCGATGCCACTCGCGGAGAGTCCGGTCAGAAGATTGCCGTGCTTGTCGAGCACGCCGGCCGTATTGGTCATCAGCACCAGCTTTTCGGCGTGGAGCGTCTCGGCGAGCTTGCCCGCCACGAGATCGGCGTTGATGTTGTACGCCTCGCCTTCGTGGCCGACGCCGATCGGCGCGATCACCGGGATGAAGTCGCGCGAATCGAGCAAGTTGATCAGTTCCGGGTCGATCTTCTCGATTTCGCCGACCAGTCCGATGTCGACGAATTCCCCATGGTTGGTTTCGCTTTTCAGCAGGAGCTTGCGGGCATGGATGAACGCGCCATCCTGACCGGTCAGGCCGACGGCGCGGCCGCCGTGCTGGTTGATCAGCCCGACGATCTCCTGGTTGAGCTCGCCCAGGACCATCTCGACGACGTTCATCACCTTGTCGTCAGTCACGCGCATGCCCTGGCGGAACTCGCTGTGGATGCCCATCGTCTTCAACAGATCGCCAATCTGCGGGCCGCCGCCGTGCACGATCACCGGATTCATGCCGACCAGCTTCAGCATCACCACGTCGCGCGCGAATCCGGCCTTGAGCGCGGGGTCGGTCATCGCGTTGCCGCCGTACTTGATGACGATCGCCTTGTCGTGAAAACGCTGGATGTAGGG
>JBDTXW010000048.1:0-14430 GCA_040005975.1 Betaproteobacteria bacterium
GCCTCGCCAGCGGCGCCGGCGGGCGCAGCGTCAGCCATGAGCGAAAGGGCGGATCATGAACTTTGCTGCATGTCTGGCAAGCGAGCCCTGACAGGTTCAGCGAATCGTATAGCCGATTATCCGCCATACGCTATCCGGTTCCCGCTGCAATACGAGCGTTTCCTCGCCGCGGAGTTTTTCCGCGAAGTTGGTGCTAAAGACGACGATTGCATATTCGCCATCGGGCGCGCCGGGAAAATTCTTGCGGAATTGCGTCGCCAACACAGCGCGCTGCGTCATCGCTCCCAGTGGCGGGCGCACCCGCTTAAGTGATTCCGCCCAGCGATCGACGGTGATCGCCTCCTGGAACCTCTTGCCAGCGCTCTTCCAGCTCTGCGCGGCATCGCCGCGGTCGGTGTTGGCCAACCATGCCCGCGCCGACGCCTGCACGAGGCTGGCGCGCGGGTCCTGCGCCGCGAGCTGACTGGCGCAGACGAGACCGATGCCAAGCGCCAATAACGCACGCAAGACGCGCATGCCATCTCGGGTCGCTATCATCAGACCTCGCCTCGTCGTCGAAAGTGATCAGGAATGCAGGAACTGATCGACTGCGGCGCGCGTGACGCGCCATTGCGTGCCGATCTGCTTTCCCTTCAGGTCGCCTTTTTCAAGGCTGGTAACGACGTCGGATTCTGCGACGCCGAGGAGTTGGGCGACCTGCGCCGGCGTGAACAGTTGCGGCTGCTGGCCGGCCGATGCGGCGGAACCCGCTGCAGGCGCGGCCACGCCGGGCGTCGCCTGCGGTCCCATGATCCCGCCTGACTGGTTCATCATCTGCTGCGCCATCGCCATGCCTACCGCCATTTCCGCTGCCATGCCGCCCGGACCCCCGTTGCCTTTCTCGAGTCCCTGCGCCATCTGGAACTTCACGTAGTCGTTCAGGCTGCCGACCGCGGCCATGCTCGAGCGCTTGTCGATCGCCTGCTCCACCTCGGGCGGCACCGAAACGTTCTCGACGACGAAGCTGGTGATCTCGAGACCGTATTTGGCGGTCGTCTGCGGGTTGATCAGCGGCAACAGTGCATTGCCCAGCTCGCCATAGCGCGCCGCGACGTCGAGCGCGGGAATTTTCGACTGCGCAAGCGCTTCGGAGAAGACGCTGACAATGCGCGAACGCATCGTGTCGCTGAATTCGTCGAGACGAAAATGATCGTCGGTGCCGGCGACTTCCTTCAGAAAGAGCTTCGGATCGGTGATGTGGAAATCGTAGATGCCGAAGGCGCGCAGGCGGACGATGCCGAAATCCTGGTCGCGCATCATCACCGGATTGGCCGTCCCCCATTTATTGCCGGTAAAAAGGCGCGTGACGACATAGTAGACGTCGGCCTTGAACGGTGATTCGAAGCCGTACTTCCATCCCTTCAGATCGCTCAGCACCGGAATGTTGTCGGTCGTAAGAGCGTATTTGCCGGGGCCGAACGTGTCGCCGAACTGGCCGAGATAGATGAATTGCGCGATCTGCGACTCGCGAACGATCAGTTGCGCTCCGCGCTTGATCTCCTTGTCCTCGTCCGGAAAGCGATAGGACAGTGTGTCGCGCGAATCGTCGCTCCATTCGATGATGTCGATGAACTGTTTTTTGATGAAATCCATCAGCGCCATATCGCCTCCCCGTGCTTCGCCTGTCGTCGCAGCCGCTAGCGCTTCGCCGCCTGTTTCTTGGTTGCCGCCTCGGCCTGCTTGAGCTCGCTCTCGAGCCGGTCCAGCGGCAGAGCACCCGGCACGATCGTCCCGTCGGCAAACACCAGCGTCGGCGTCGCGTTGACGCGGTATTTCTGGCCAAGCTCCGCGATTTGCGCTATCGGCGTCGTGCAGTCGCCCTTGTTGTTCGGCAGCTTGCCCGATGCGAACCAGTCGTCCCAGGCCTTGCTCCTGTCCGGAGCGCACCAGATCAGCGCCGACTTGCGCGCCGAGTCGGGATGCAGCTGATCGATCGGGAACAGGAACGTGTAGATCGTCACGTTGTCGAGCGCCTTCATCTCGGCTTCGAGCCGCTTGCAGAACGGACAGTCGGCGTCGGAGAAGATCGCCAGCTTGCGTGCGCCGTTGCCCTTGACCTTCTTGATCGCGAGATCCAGCGGCAGCTGATCCCAGACGAGCCGGTTCAACTGGCGCAGGCGCGCGTCGGTCAAATTCTGCTTGGTGTCCGCATCGAAGATCGAGCCGACGACGACGTAGCTGACCCTTGCATCGGTGTAGACCATGCGATCGTCGAATTGCGCCTCGTACAGGCCGAAGTAGGGCGAGCGTGCGACGTTGGTGACCGCGGCGCCGGGAAACTTGGCCTCGAGCAGCTGCTTGACGGCGGCGACCTCGGGCGCGGTAGCGTCGGGCGGCGCGGGATTTTGCGCTTGCGCCGACGCGGCCTGCGCGCCGAGGAGCGCGCAGGCCGCGACAGCCACGAAAGACTTGTAAAATTGCATTGCGTACTCCTTGGGTGGATCAGTTTACCGTAGCGCGGGCTGCGCCAGCAGCCTCTTCAGCGGCCCGACAGCACCGACGGCGCGCATGCCGCGGTTGCGAAGCACGCGCAGCCACGAAGCGCGCACGTCGAACAGCCGGACCAATCCATCGGTGACGGCCTGCATCGCGAGCACCGGGCCCGCGCGGCGACGGGCGTAGCGCTCGAGCAGAATGCCGGCGCCGGCATCGGTTACAGGACCCCGCGCGCCAAGTATCGCCGCGAGCGCGGCGGCGTCGCCGAAACCGAGATTGACGCCCTGGCCGGCGAGCGGGTGCACGCCATGAGCGGCATCGCCGACCAGCGCCAGTCTGTCGGCGACGACCGCGGGTAATTTGAGGAACGAAAGCTCGAACGCCGCCGCCGGCGTGATCGTCGTCAGCGTGCCCAGTTCGTGGCCCCCGGCTTCGGCAACGCGTGCGGCCAGGCTCGCCGCATCCAGCGCCATCAGCTCGGCGGCAAGCTCTGCCGGCGCCGACCAGACGATCGAGATGCGCCGACCCGGCAGCGGCAGCCACGCCAGCACGCTGCCGTCGGTCAGAAACCACTGGAACGCGCGGCCGCGATGCGCGCGCTCGATGTCGAAGTTGGCCACGATGCCGGACTGGCCATATGCGCGCGGGACACCGCGCATGCCGGCCTCGGCGCGGGTCCATGAATGCACGCCGTCGGCGCCGACGATCAGGCGAGCCGACAGCGTACGGCCGTCATCGAGCCGCAATTCAGCTCCGTCCGCGCGCCACGCGATCGCGGCCGGCGTGCAGGGCGCGACGATGTCGATCCCCGGCGCGCCGCGCGAGGCCTGGACCAGGGCGGCGTTGAGCGCGCGACTCTCGACGATCCATGCCAGCGCGCGCTCGCCCAGCTCGTAGGCGGAAAACTCGATTCTGCCATCGGCGTCGCCGCGTACGTCCATCGCTTCGATCGGCGCAATGCGTTCTGCCGGCAGCAGCTGCCACGCGCCGAGGCTATGCAGGAACGAGGCGCTGCCCGGACTGATCGCGTACACGCGTTGATCCCAGCCATCGCCGTCGGCATCGCGCGGCGCCGCGGTGGTGGCGACGTTGCCGCGATCGACGATCGTGACGCTCAAGCCGGCGCGCGCCAGCGCCGCCGCCAGCGCGAGACCGACCAGTCCAGCGCCGACGATAATCACGTCGCGCGGACCGCCATCCGCGCTCATGCGAGCACCTCGATCACATGATTCTGGTTGGTGTAGATGCAGATGTCGCCGGCTATCGTCAACGCCTGCTTGACGATGTCATCGGCCGGCAGGTCGGTGTGCTCGAGCAGCGCTCTCGCCGCGGCTTGCGCATACGCGCCGCCGGAACCGATGGCAACGATGCCGTACTCGGGTTCGAGCACGTCGCCGGTACCCGTGATCACCAGCGAGGACGTCGCGTCGGCGACCGCCAGCATTGCCTCGAGCCGGCGCAGAATACGATCGGAGCGCCAATCCTTCGCGAGCTCGACGGCAGCGCGTTGCAGCTGTCCCTGGTGCTTTTCGAGCTTCGCTTCGAAACGCTCGAACAAGGTAAAAGCGTCGGCCGTTGCGCCGGCAAAGCCAGCGAGCACGCGCTCGTTGTAAATGCGACGCACTTTGCGCGCCGTCGCCTTGATGATTACGTTGCCCAGCGTCACTTGGCCGTCACCGCCGAGCGCCACCTTGGTGCCGCGACGCACCGAAAGAATCGTCGTGCCGTGAAAGAGTTCCATGATCGAAGGCTACGAAATGGGAGCGCTGCTCGGCGCTGCCGCGCGGATGTGCCGCATTCGGCGCGGCGCTTCGCCGCGCTTACGGCGTCTACGTTGCCTTCTTGATGAAGTGCCGCGGCGAGATGCCGATTAGCAGCAGCAGCGCCCGGATGATCGGCGATGCGCCGACGATCTGAATCGATTTCCGCTGCGACTCGGCGCGGCTGATGGCGTTGAAAAGCGCTCCCGCGCAGACGAAATCGATGCGCTCTATGCCACCCATGTCGATCGGTATCGCGTGCCGCCCGTCGCCGAACATCGCAAGCTTGGCGAGCTGCGGGTCCGACGAGCCGGCCAGCGTTCCCTGCCAGACGAGCATTTCCGGATTGGCGGAGGCCGCGCCAGCCGGCGCCGGCACATCGCCGGCGGGTTCCGCAGGCAGCGACGACGGCGGCGGCTCCCAGGATGGCGGCGATACTTCGAACGCCACGGCGAACTCGACCGCGCGGTCCTCGAACACCTTGTGATCGTTCTGCCACTGCAGCAGCTCGAGCAATAGAATCCAGTAGCCTTCTCCAGCGCCGCGGCCCTGCGCGACCGAATGCTCGAGCGCGTTGCGGATCTTTTCCGGATGCTGCAGTGCCAGCGGATAGCGGCGTTTGCGCAGCTGTGCCAGCGCATCGGCCAAAAGCTTCGCGCCCGCGTTGTCGGCGCCGGTCAGCGAGCCCAGATCGAGACGAAGCTGCGTCTGCTTTTGCGACGCTGCGAGCAGATTCGCGATCTGCGGCGCGTGTCCCGCGTTGAGCTTGCCGGTCAGGCCGACATAACCCGCCGCCACCGGACGCGCACCCTGACGCGCCTGGACCCCGAGCTCTTCGCGTGACGGCGCCGAACGCTCGAATGCGACCACGTACTGCAGCGACAGCCGGTCGTACTCCGCATGGTCGCCGGAGCGCTGCAGCAGGTCGAACAATGCGAGCCACGCAAGCGGCGAAACCTTGGCATCGTTGTCGTTGGCGATGCCGTCCTCGAGCACGAGGCGAGCGTGCGCGGCCTGTCCGTTGGCGTACAGCAACGCGGCGTTCTCGAGGACCGCGCACAGGCCGGGATTGGCTTCGGCAACCTGGATCTTCTGATCGAGCCCCGGAGTCCATTCGATCAGGCTGGGCGGGCCGGTAACGGTGATCTCGCGCTCGCTGTCAGCCTCGACCGGACGCGGCTCGCCTCGCGGCGTCGCCGGGCGGACCTTCATCGTCGCCGCAAGCTCCCGCGCCGACCCGGGCGGCGAGCGCGGATCGGCGCGCGCGCCCGCGGCGGGTCGCGGCTTCGCGTCATTGGCTTTGCCTTTGAGGGAGGGCTTGGGAAAGAGGTTAAACGCCATTGCGGTCCGGGTCGTGCGCCGGGTGGTCGAAAGGCTCCGATTATGGGCCGATCGCCACCCGCCAACAAGCGAACCGCCGGACGGCAAGGCGTGCGGCGACGCTAAGATCAGCGGGCAATCGCAGGTTGCGCACCCTTGACGGCGACGACATTGGCGAGATTGTCCGCGGCGAATTGCCAGTTGAGCAACTTGTCGATCAGGGCGTTGACATAATCGGGCCGCCGGTTCTGGTAATCGAGGTAATAGGCGTGTTCCCAGACGTCGATCGTCAGCAACGGCGTCTGTCCCTTGGTGAACGGCACTTCGGCGTTGCCGGTCTTGACGATCTTGAGCGCATCGCTCTCGACGACCAGCCACGCCCAACCGCTGCCGAATTGCGTGTCGGCGGCTTCGGCGAAGGCCTTTTTGAACTCGTCATAGCTGCCGAAGGCTGCATCGATGCGGGCCACCATCGCGCCCTGCGGCTTGCCGCCGCCTTTCGGCCGCATGCATTGCCAGTAAAAAGTGTGATTCCAGTTCTGCGCGGCGTTGTTGAATATCGCTGTCGAGCTTGGCTTGCCGGCGGTGGCCGCGATGATAGCCTCGAGCGGTTGCCCCTCGAATTGGGTGCCGGCGACCAGCTTGTTCAGCGTCTCGACGTAGGTCTTGTGATGCTTGCCGTGGTGGAAACTGAGCGTCTGCGCGGAGATCACCGGCGCCAGTGCGTCTTCGGCGTACGGCAACGGAGGAAGTGTATAAGGTCGTGCCATGGAGTCCCCTTTCGATTATGACTGGACGGTGCACTGCAAGGCGACCCGGCCCCCCATCGCCGGCCGCTGGCCTAACCCGGACCAAGATGGCTTGATCCGCTGCTGCTTGCTACAATCGAGACGACAGCTTCGACGCGCCAAAGTTTCCGCACCGGCTGCCCACCGCTACCGTTTACTGCCTGGCGGGCCAGCCACACTATGGGAGAAACACGATGAAAAATCCGCTCGATTCGCTGTGGGGCACGATCATCTCCGGACTGGTCCTGACCGTAATCCTGTACTACGTCGTCAAAAGCATTCCAGTCTGAGAGGCCAAGATGGATTACGTTCCCGCAATCGCAAGATGGCTTCATCTCATGGCCGGCGTCATGTGGATCGGCCTCCTCTATTACTTCAATTTCGTCCAGGTCGCGGCGCTCAAGGCGGCCACGGCTGACGGCACCAATGCGGGCATCACCAAGCACGTCGCTCCGCGGGCGCTCCTGTTCTTTCGCTGGTCGGCGGTCGTAACCTGGCTCGCCGGCGCGGCATTGCTCGGCAGTCAGTTCGTCAATGCATTCACGCTGAGCAAGGGCATGGCCGGCATCGGTGTCGGCGCCTGGCTGGGCACGATCATGCTGTTCAACGTGTGGGTGCTGATCTGGCCGAACCAGCAGAAGATACTCGGGTTGAAGCCTGCCACCGACGAGGAAAAGAACAAGGCGCGCCGCCTGGCCTTCCTGGCGTCGCGCACCAACACGGCTCTATCGATCCCTCTCCTGTTTTTCATGGCAGGAGGCTGGTCGCACCGCGCGATCTTCGGTTTGTAGAATTTACCGGCCGCGACGCAAAGATCCTGCGTGGCGGCCGGTCGGGCACCGACTAGGCGGGGCAGTGCGTCGGCGCAGCAGCGAATATTCAGTCGCCGTACAGCTTTTGTACCCGCTCGCGGCGCTCCTGTGCCTCGAGCGAGAGCGTCGCCGTCGGCCGCGCCAGAAGGCGCGGAATGCCAATCGGTTCGCCGGTCTCTTCGCAATACCCGTAGGTGCCGTCGTCGATCATCTTCAGCGATTTCTCGATTTTCTTGAGCAGCTTGCGCTCGCGGTCGCGGGTGCGTAACTCAAGCGTGTATTCCTCCTCGAGCGTCGCGCGATCGGACGGATCGGTCGTTACCTCGTTTTCGCGCAGGTGCTGGCCGGTGTCGTCGGCATTGTTCAGCAGCTGCGCGCGAAGTTCGAGCAGCCGCTGGCGGAAGAACGCCAGCTGCTCCTCGCTCATGTATTCCTTGTCGCTCGCCTTGAGAAGATCGGGCTCGGTCAGCACCCTGACCTTTTTCGCTACGCTTTTTGTTGCCACGTTTCCACCTTCCCCCGCCTTATGCTCCTGCGCCGGCTGCTTCGAACGATGGACCTGGCACGGCAATATTCCGCGCGCCCATGCCGGCCCCGCCACCGGCGGATCCTGTCGGGATCAGGCCCGACGGGCCGCCGCACTAAACCGCGCATTGTATCTCGAACTGGCTGCCAAGGTGAATGCGCCTCGGTCACCCGCCCGCCCGGCGGGCTGGCAGCCTTATAATGCATGCAAAAACAATGCTCGCCATGCTGACGATCACCCGTCCCGACGACTGGCACGTCCACCTGCGTGACGGCGAGGCCATGCGCTCAGTCGTTGGCGCGACGGCGCGCATCTTCGGGCGCGCGGTGCTGATGCCGAATCTCGATCCTCCGGTGACCAGCGTTGCCGCCGCAGCCGCGTATCGCGACCGAGTCGCTGCGGCGCTTCCGACCGGGTCGCTTTTCACGCCGTTGTTGACCTTGTATCTGACCGACGATATGAGCACGGCCGAAATCGAGCGTGCACGCGCCGCCGGCTTCATCATCGGCGTCAAGTATTATCCGGCTGGCGCGACGACCAACTCGGCATCCGGCGTCACCGATCTCGCGCGCGTCTATCCGGCACTCGCAGCGATGGAGAAGTGCGGCCTGCCGCTGCTGGTGCACGGCGAGGTCACCGATCCCGACGTCGACGTTTTCGACCGCGAAAGCGTGTGCGTCGAACGGGTGCTCGCGCGCATCGTGCGCGATTTCCCGGCGCTGAAGCTCGTGGTCGAGCACATCACGACGCGCGAGGCGGCCCAATTCGTCGCGGCGGCGCCCGCGCATGTCGGCGCAACGATCACGCCGCAGCATCTGATGTGGTCGCGCAACGCGCTGTTCGCCGGCGGCCTCCACCCGCACGCCTACTGCTTGCCCGTCCTCAAACGCGAGGCGCATCGCCAGGCTCTGGTTGTCGCGGCGACGGGCGGCAATCCGAAGTATTTCCTCGGGACCGATTCGGCGCCGCACGCGCGGCAGGCCAAGGAGAGCGCCTGCGGCTGCGCCGGCTGCTTTTCCGCGCCCGCGGCGATCGAGCTCTACGCCGAAGTGTTCGATACGGCCGGCGCGCTGGACAAGCTCGAGGGCTTCGCCAGCTTTCACGGCGCGGATTTCTACGGGCTGCCGCGTAACGCCGACACGATCGCGCTCCGGCGCGAGTCGTGGATGGTGCCGGCGAGCTATCCGCTCGGCGCCGAGACGGTGGTGCCGCTGCGCGCCGGGGAGACGCTGCGCTGGCGCGCTGACTAAAGCGCGCTCAAGTGCTAAACTGACCACCGAAGTTGGCCAGACCGTCGCTGTCCGCGCAGGCGCAAGTCCGCGTTGGCAGAGGAAAGTCCGGGCTCCGCAGAGCAGGATGCTGGGTAACGCCCAGACGCTATAAGTCGTTCGCGAGAGCGGCGATGAAGGCGAGGAACAGGGCCACAGAGACGAGTCGCCCCCGGTTCGGGTCACACCGTGCCGGGAGCGGGTGAAACGCGGCAACCTCCATCCGGAGCAACACCAAGTAAGCGGACGACGACGCTGCTCGCCGAGTCCGCGGGTAGGTGGCTCGAGCGCCGCGGTAACGCGGCGCCTAGACGAATGACGGCCATAGGGCGCGCTACGGTGCGTCCCGTAACAGAACCCGGCTTATCGGCTGACTTCGACTTTATTCTGGTGCACTCGATGACGCCCCGCGGCAAACCCGCGGGGCGTTTCCTTTTTTGCGGCGAAGCTTCGAGAGCGCAGCGGGATCGCACCCGTTCATTGATGTTTCCGCCGCCGCCAGTCGCGCAGGATTTCTCGCGCGGCGTTGTGCCCGGGGACGCCGGTCACACCGCCTCCGGGATGCGTGCCCGCACCGCACATGTACAAGCCCTTCAGCGGCCCGCGATAGTGGCCGTGGCCCAGCACCGGCCGCGCCGAAAACAACTGGTCGAGCGACAGCGCGCCGTGAAAGATGTCGCCGCCGATCAGGCCGAATTCGCGCTCGAGATCGAGCGGCGAGAGCACGCGACGGCCGATTACGCTGGCGGCGAAATTCGGCGCCTGGCGATTGACGGTCGCGATCATCAGGTCGGCGACTTCGTCCCGGGCGGAATCCCACGATGTGCCGTTGGGCAACTGCGGATTGGCGTGCTGGCAGAAAAGGCTCGCCACGTGCTTGCCGGGCGGCGCGAGCGTCGGATCGACCAGTGAAGGGATCAGCAACTCGACGATAGGCTCGCGCGACCAGCCGTACTGGCGCGCATCGAAATAGGCGCGCTCCATGTAGGCGAGCGAGGGCGCGATGATGATGCCCGAGCGCAGGTGCGCTCCGTCGCCGGGCAGGCAGCTGAAGTCGGGCACGGCATCGAGCGCGACGTTGATGCGAAACGTGGCCGAGGCGCAGCGGTAATTCTCGATACGCTGCCGGAAATCGTCGTCAAGCGCCGCGGCGTCGATCAGCTGCTGATAGAGCAGCTTGGGATTGACGTTGGCGACGACGCGTCGCGCGGCGATCTTGATGCCATCGTCCAGCACGATGCCGACCGCGCTGCCGTCGCGCGTGATGACGCGCGCAACGGCCTCGTCGGTAAATATTTCGACGCCGCGCTCGACCGCTTCGCGCGCCATCGCCTGCGTGATCGCGCCCATGCCGCCCAGCGCGTGGCCCCACTGACCGCGCTTGCCGTTGACCTCGCCGAAGACGTGGTGCAGCAGCACATACGCCGAGCCGGGCGTATACGGGCTCGCAAAGTTGCCGACGACGGCGTCGAAGGCGAGCGCCGCCTTGATCGGATCGGATTCGAACCAGCGGTCGAGGATGTCGCCCGCACTCTTGGTGAAGAGGTCGAGGACGTCGCGCCGCTCCCGCATCGGCAAACGCTTGAGCCTGCCGCCGACTTTCCACGCCTGAAACAGCTCGTGCGCCCCGCCGCCGACGTTGGGCGGCGTTTCCAGGAGCAGTGCGCGCAGCACGTCGGCCACGCGCTCGAGCATCGCGTAGTAGGCGGGCAGCGCCGCGGCATCCTTGTCCGAGAACCGCGCCACCTCGGCCTGCGTTCCCCCACGTCCGTCCGCGGACGCGGCGCCGAGCTTGAGATATTCGCCGCGCGGCAGCGGCAGGAAGTTCGCCATCGGCCGCTCGACGATCTTGAGGCCGTGCTCCTTCAGGCACAATTCGTGGATGACTTTCGGATGCAGCAGGCTGACCGTATAGCTCGCGGTCGAGTTGCGGAAGCCGGGATGAAACTCCTCGGTCACGGCGGCGCCGCCGACGATACCGCGCCGCTCGAATACCGCGACCGACAATCCGGCACCGGCGAGATAGCAGGCGCAGACCAGGCCGTTGTGACCGCCGCCGATGATTACGGTGTCGTACCGATCCTTCAGCCGGGGGGGCGCCGCGGATACGGCGGTGGACTGCGGATTCACCACCGCGGATTACGCATCGCGCACCAGCCCGAAGCCGCGAAGCGCGATAGCGCGCACATCGCTCACTGCTCGCCCATGCCCGCGGCGACGATCGAAAAGCCGCAGTCGACGTAGGTGATCTCGCCGGTAACCGCGCTGGCCAGATCGGACAGCAGAAACGCGGCCACGTTGCCGACCTCTTCGATCGTCACATTACGCCGTAGCGGCGCGGTCTTCGCGACGAAATGCAGAATGCTCGAAAAGCCGCCGATGCCGGCCGCGGCGAGCGTCTTGATCGGCCCGGCGGATATCGCGTTTACGCGGATCCCCTCGGGGCCCAGACATTGCGCGAGATAGCGCACGTTGGCCTCGAGGCTCGCCTTGGCGAGCCCCATCACGTTGTAATTCGGCAGTGCCCGCACCGCACCGAGGTAGGTCAAGGTCAGCAGCGCGCCGTGCCTGCCTTGCATCAGCGGCCGCGCACCCTTGGCCAGCGCGGCAAAGCTGTACGAGCTCACGTCGTGTGCGACGGCGAACGCTTCGCGCGAGATGGCGTTCAAATAGTCGCCGGCCAACGCCTCGCGCGGCGCGAATGCGATCGAGTGCAGCAGTCCGTCCAGTCCGCCCCATTCGCGCTCGAGCGCGCCGAACAGCGCAGCGATCTGCTCGTCGTGCGTGACGTCGCAGGGCAGCACCGGCGCGCTGCCGAAATCGGCGGCCAGCTTGACCACGCGATCCTTCAGTTCTTCGTTGACGTAGGTGAACGCGAGGATCGCGCCCTCGCGCTTGCAGGCATGGGCGATGCCATAGGCGATCGAACGGCTGGACAGCAAGCCGGTGATCAGGATTTTCTTGCCGGCGAGAAATCCCATGGCCATCCTTGTCGATTGAGGCGTGCCGACTCGGCAGCCGCCTCCCGTTCACGCCGGCAGATCAGAACCGTTCGATGACGCCGCAGGCGAGCCAGTCGTTGGCGACGCCGAATTCCGGCTTGGGATCGGGATCGACCTTGCCATGAACGACGACCGAATGGCCGAGGACGTCGTTCGGCGCGCCGGTGCCGACCGACAGGCCGGTTACCTGGACGTCGAGGCTGACATTCTCCTCGTGCCGCACGGCGATATCCGGCAATTGGCCCGAGCGGCGCGCGCCGAGCGCCGCGCCTTTGGCGTTCCACACCGGCCCCGCACTGGCGGCGTTCGGCGAGCTGCAGTTGCCCGTCTCATGGACGTAAAAACTGTGCGGTCCTCCAGCAATATTGAATACTTGCGCCAGCACCGCGACCTTGTCGCCACGCTGCGTGAACATGACGGTGCCGTACGTCGCGCTTCCGTTCTTGGGCGCAAGCGTGGCCACCGCCTGATTGCCGGCGGCGGGAAAGAGGTTGCTCATCTTGGGCAGATCGACGGTGCCGCAGGCGGCCAGCAGCAGGACGGCGAATAGCTGCCCGGCCCCACGCAGCGATAAATGCAAAAGCGTGATTCGCATCAGCGCTTGCGGATCACGCCGCAGGCGATGCGGCCGCCGGAATTGCCGGTCGGCTGCGTGGTGTAATCGTCGGCGTCCTTATGCACGATGACCGCCTTGCCGACGATGTCGGTGACTCCGCCGCCGACGCTCATCGGCGCAAGCTCGGCGCGCAGCGTCGCGTTGCCCGCCGCGTCGGCGACGAGCGCCGGCATGTCGCCGACGTGGTGTTCGGCGGAAGCGGGATTGCCGTGCGGCTTGGTCGTCGGATTGAAGTGCCCGCCCGCGCTCATGCCGTCGCTCGAGGTGCAGTCGCCCTTTTCATGGACATGGAAGCCATGCGCACCGGGAGCGAGACCGGCCAGCCTGACCTCGACGACGACCTTGTCGCCTTTTTGCTCGAAGCCGACCGTCCCCGTGACGCCGTTACCCTGCGTCGGTTCGACCTGAGCCACCGCCGACTGCCCGCACGCGGACATCGCGATCGAAGCCAGCAGTGCCCCCACCGCTACCAGAGCCGCCGAACGCATCATTGCAATTCCTCCAGGTGGATGGCATCGCGCGTGCCGCTGGCAATGCGACCGGCGGTCTCGCTCGGTGCATCATAAGCGAAGCGCGATACGTTGCCAAACCCGATGCTGTGGCAACGACGCACTGGAAGCGATGGTATACATTTGCAGCATGACGGAGAGCCTGGGATGCCGGGCATTATTCGCCTTTATGGAGGACCTATGTTTCCGAAATTATTCGCCGCACCCGGGATTGCAGTCCTGTTGGCCTTGCCCGCGCTCGCGGCCACTCGCTGCGAACAGGTGCTGGGGACTTTCGGCAAGCAGCTAGCGGACGCGACCTGCCTCGAAACCACCGATCTGACCACGGCCAACGCGCAGACCACCCCCGCCAACAATTCGCTACCGGGGCTACCCGCGCTGGCATTCACGCCCATTACCGACCGTGGTGTGATCGCACCGAGCGCCGGCAAGCGCAAGCCGATTACCATCGCGGTTCCGGGCGTGCAAATCAATGGGCGTATCGCCTCGGATACGACCGGCCAAACGCGGTTCCTTTTGCGCATGCCCGACAACTGGAACGGTCGCCTGGTCGTTGCCGGAGCGTCCGGGACGCGCAGCGAGTTCAACGGCGACTTCGCGTGGAGCGATTACGTCGTACAAAAAGGCTATGCCTACGCCTCGCAAAACAAAGGCGTGCTCAACCTTTATTTGAGCAGCGCCGCGGATCCGCTGGGCTGCAGGCTCAATCCGAACTCGGCGACTTTCGTGCATTTCTACGACAATGACCCGGGCCAGCCTTTCACCCGGTGGGCCGATTACATGATCCACGCGGCGCAGCTTGCAAGGACCGGTGTAAACGCGCGCTTCGGCAAATGGCCTCAATACACCTACGCCGTGGGGACCTCCAACGGTGGCTACCAGGTTCGCCGCGCCATCGAGGGCGCGCCGAAGTTCTTCGACGGCGGCGTCGACTGGGAGGGCACGTTCGTCGACGAACACGCGCCGAATCTGCTCACTGACCTGCCGCCAGCGATTCTCAACTGGCCCGATTATGTGGCTTCCGGTTTCAATCCGGACAGCACGGCGGCGAAGAATATCCGCGCCGCGGGTTACCCGCCGGACATCGTCCTGCCTGCCGCACCAGCGACCGGCGTCTCACCCTCGCTGTGGGGTAACTACTGGGCCGCGTTCTGGGAAGTGACGCAATGCCAGTGGCAGAAGCGGCTCGATCCCGGGTACAACACCTACGGCAGCGGTACCGGCCCGTACAATTACATAAGCCGACTTCCATTTTCCGACGTCGGTGATCAGATCGCCGCCTTCGCGACGACCGGGCTGATCCAGCGCCCGCTGATCACCGTCGCCGGCACGATGGACGCGCTGCTGCCGATCG
>JBDTXW010000049.1:0-14320 GCA_040005975.1 Betaproteobacteria bacterium
ATGTTGACCGAATACGCGGTGTTGGCGAGCGTCACGCCCATCTGCTCGGCGATCGCCATGAAGAGGTTATTGAATACTTCGAGCAGCACCGGATCGGCGCTCGTTCCGATCGCATGCGCGCGCAAGATTGCCGTCGTCCGCTCGAGCACCAGGTGATCGAGCGAGGTCAGTGTCGCCCGCCAGCCGGGCTCGATCACTGTCGTTGCGTTTTGTTCGGCGACGATCGCCGGACCGGCTATCGTGTCGCCGGGACGCAGCTCGGCCCGCGCGTACACCGGCGCGTCGTGCCAGATTCCGCCGCTGTACACGCGGTTGATCGTCGCGGGCTGCAGCGCGCCCGCGCGCGACGCGAACGATGGCAGCGCTTCGTCGGTCTTGGCCGCCGCGCCGATCGCTTCGACCGCGGCGGCTTCGATGATCAGCGCCTTGCCCGGCATCAGGAATCCGTATTGCGTCCGGTAGCGCTGCTCGAAGTCGGCGACCAGCGCCGCAACCTCCGGACGGCTTTTCGCGTCGACCGCCGCCGGCCGATCGGTCGGATCGGACTCGACGCCGATTTCCAGCGTCGTATCGGTACCCTCGTATTTGAGGTGCAGCGAGCGCTTGACGGTGATCGCCGCGGCGGCGATGCCTTGCGCTGCGACTTCGGCGCGCGCCACCCGGGCGAGTTCGTCGAAAACGGTATCGACGTCGACGAGGAGAGCCGCCGACAGGGGCGCCTCGACTGCGCGCTGGCGCAGGTCGCGCACATCGGCAAGTCCCATGCCGTACGCCGAAAGGACGCCGGCAAGCGGGTGGATGAACACGCGCGCCATGCCCAGCGCGTCGGCGACTGCACACGCGTGCTGGCCGCCGGCGCCGCCGAAGCAGCACAGCGTGTACTCGGTGACGTCGTAGCCGCGCTCGACCGAGATGTGCTTGATCGCGTGCGCCATATTGTCGACCGCGATTTGCAGGAAGCCTTCGGCGATCGCTTCCGGCGCTCGCCGGTGTCCGGACCTCGCGGCGACATCGGCGGAGAGCGCCGCGAAAAGTTCGCGCACGACGGCGGCATCGAGCGGCAGATCGCCTTGCGGGCCGAACACGCGCGGAAACAACGCGGGATCGATCTTGCCGACCATCAGGTTGCAGTCGGTGACCGTCAGCGGACCGCCGCGGCGATAGCACGCCGGTCCGGGATTGGCGCCGGCCGACTGCGGACCCACACGAAAGCGTGAACCGTCGAATGCGCAGATCGAGCCGCCGCCCGCGGCCACCGTATGTATGCGCATCATCGGCGCGCGCAGACGCACGCCGGCGACCTCGGTGACAAACGCGCGCTCGTACTCGCCCGCGTAATGTGTGACGTCGGTCGATGTGCCGCCCATGTCGAAGGCGATGATCCGGTCGAAGCCCGCCTGCTGCGAGACCTGCACGGCGCCGACGATACCCCCTGCGGGACCTGACAGGATCGCGTCCTTGCCCTGGAAGCGGTGCGCATCGGTTAGCCCTCCGCTCGACTGCATGAATTGCAGCCGCGGGCCCGGCGCCGCGCCGGATCGCGCCGGCCCGAGCAGATCGCGCTCGACCTCTCCGACGTAGCGGCGCAGGATCGGCGACAGATAGGCGTCGACGACCGTCGTGTCGCCGCGCGAGACCAGCTTCATCAGCGGGCTCACTTCGTGGCTCGCCGACACCTGCGTGTAGCCGATCGTTCGCGCCAGCGCGGCCAGCTTGCGCTCGTGTTCCGGATAGCGGTAAGCATGCATCAGCACGATCGCGCAGGCGCGGATGCCGTCGGCGTAGGCGGCGCGCAGCGCGACTTCCGCGGCCGCCAGATCGATCGGGCGCACCAGCTCGCCGTGCGCCCCGATACGCTCGTCGATCTCGATTGCGCGCTCGTAGAGCATCGTCGGCAGCACGATCCGGCGCACGAACAGCTTCGGACGGTTCTGGTACGCGATGCGCAGCGCATCGCCGAAGCCGCGCGTGATCACCAGCGCCGTGCGTTCGCCGCGGCGCTCGAGCAACGCGTTGGTCGCAACCGTCGTGCCCATTTTGACCGCTTCGATGGCTCCTGCCGGAATCGGTGCACCGGCGGAGAGCGACAGCAACTCGCGGATGCCCGCGATCGCCGCGTCCTGGTAGCGCTCGGGATTCTCCGACAGGAGCTTGTGGGTCGCGAGCGTGCCGTCCGGCCGCCGCGCGACGATGTCGGTGAACGTGCCGCCGCGGTCGATCCAGAATTGCCAGCGCGCCTGCAGGGAATCGGTCATCGGGAAGCCCGGCCGGGAGTGTTCGCGGCCTGCGCCGCGCCGGTTCATTATATCGGCGCCCCGTCCTAGCGCTGGCGGTTTCGTCCCACCGGCCGATATAATACAAAGGCACGGGTTGGAGCCCGCGCGCCGTCTACGCGCCGCCCGGTCCAACATGGGCTCGCCGCCACTGGCGCCACTGAAGGAGATTCCGATGAAAAGAATCCACGTCCTCACCGCCGCGATCGGCCTGTCGTTCGCACTGGGCGCGGCGGCGCAGACCAAGTGGGACATGCCGACCGCGTACCCGACGTCGAACTTCCATACCGAAAACATTGCGCAGTTCGCCGCCGACGTCGACCGGGCTAGCGGCGGCAAGCTCAAGATCACCGTGCACGCCAACGGGTCGCTCTTCAAGGCGAACGAGATCAAGCGCGCCGTGCAGGGCAACCAGGCGCAGGCCGGCGAAATTCTGTTGGTCAATTTCGAAAACGAAGACCCGATGTTCGGTATCGACGGGGTCCCGTTCCTGGCAACCGGCTACGCTGACGCAATGAAACTGGCCAAGGCATCAAAAAAAACGCTGGAAAACAGATTCGCCAAGCAGGGCATCAAGCTGCTTTACACCGTGGCCTGGCCGCCACAGGGAATCTTCACCAACCGGACGCTTAACAGCGTCGCCGACATGAAGGGGCTCAAATGGCGCGCCTACAGCCCCGCGACCTCGCGCATCGCGGAACTGGTAAGCGCGCAACCGGTGACGGTGCAGGCTTCGGAGCTGACCCAGGCGCTGGCCACCGGTGTCGTCGATTCGTATATGTCGTCGCCGTCGACAGGCTTCGATACCAAGACCTACGAGAGCATCAAGACCTTCTACGACACGCAAGCCTGGCTGCCGAAAAACGCGATCATCGTCAACCAGCAAGCCTTCAACGCGCTCGACAAAGCGACGCAGGACGCCGTGCTCAAGGCCGCTGCCGACGCCGAGGTTCGCGGTTGGAAGGCCTCGGAGGAAAAGAACGTCTGGTACATCGGTCAGCTCAAGCAAAAGGGCATGAATATCGTCAAGCCGAGCGCGCAGTTGAGCGCCGATCTGAAGAAGATCGGGGACGTGATGCTGCAGGACTGGGTGAAAAAAGCCGGCCCGGACGGACAGGCCGCGGTCGACGCGTTCAGGAAGATGTGACCGCGCCACGCGCGTTCCCGCACGCGCGGGAATCCGGAGTTGTCTGACTTCCCGGCACCGATGCGCCGCGCGCTTGACGCGATGTACGACGCCGCCGCGTACCTGGCGGCGGTCTTTCTGATGGGCACCTTGCTGAT
Organism: Betaproteobacteria bacterium; assembly: GCA_040005975.1. Lineage (GTDB taxonomy): Bacteria > Pseudomonadota > Gammaproteobacteria > Burkholderiales > Casimicrobiaceae > PALSA-1003. The sequence continues at coordinate 3,558 of JBDTXW010000049.1, forward strand.
GGTGCTGCTGGGCATCTTCGGCCGACTGTTGAATTTCCAGGTACGCGGCACCGATGCCTATGCCGGTTACCTGATGGCCGGCGCCGGGTTCCTGGCGCTGGCGCACACGCTGATGCGCGGCGAGCATATCCGCGTCACCCTGGTGCTGGAGCACGCCGGAATGTCGGGCAAGCGCTGGCTCGAGCGAGCCTCGCTCGCGATCGCCCTCGTTTTGTCGTCGGCTTTCGCCTGGTACAGCCTGCGGCTCGTCTGGCAGTCGTATCAGTTTCACGACATTTCCACCGGGATCGATGCGACGCCGCTGTGGATTCCGCAGCTGTCGATGGCCGTGGGCAATGTCTTCCTGGCGATTGCCTTCGTCGACCTCCTGGTGGGCGAGATCTCGGGCCGACGGGCCACCGCGCCGCGCTCCGACGAACCGGCGCACGTCGAGTAGCGATGGAACTGCTGATCACGACGCTATTGATCGTTGCGCTGTTCGTCCTGCTCGGCAGCGGCGTCTGGATAGGTATCGCGCTGGCGGGAGTCGCCTGGATCGGCATGGAGCTCTTTTCGTCGCGTCCCGCGGGCGACGCGATGGCGGTGACGATCTGGGGCTCGGCGTCGTCGTGGACGTTGACCGCGCTGCCGCTGTTCATCTGGATGGGCGAGATCCTGTTCCGCACGCGGCTGTCGGAGGACATGTTCAAGGGGCTGGCACCTTGGCTCGAGCGCGTTCCCGGCCGGCTGCTGCACACCAACATCATCGGCTGCACGATCTTTGCCGCCGTGTCGGGATCGTCGGCGGCGACCTGCGCGACGATCGGCAAGATGACGCTGCCCGAGCTGAAGAGCCGCGGCTATCCCGAAGACATCGCGATCGGCACGCTCGCCGGTGCCGGCACGCTCGGTTTGCTGATTCCCCCCTCGATCATCATGATCGTCTATGGCGTCGCAGCCAACGTGTCGATATCGCGCCTCTTCATTGCGGGCGTGATACCCGGCATCTTGCTGGCATCGCTCTTTTCCGGCTACATCGTGATCTGGGCGCTGCTCAATCGCGAGCTCGTCCCGGCGATTGCCGAGCGAACGACGGTCGCGCAGAAAATATATGCGTCGCGGCATCTGATCCCGATCGTCCTGCTGATCGCGCTGGTGCTGGGGTCGATCTACGCGGGCATCGCGACCGCTACCGAGGCGGCGGCTTTCGGCGTCGTCGGTGCCCTCGTGATTTCGGGGGTGCAGGGATCGCTGGACCGGACGACATTCGGCGCAAGCCTGCTTGGCGCGACGCGCCTGTATTGCATGATCGCGCTGATCCTTTCGGGCGCCGCGTTCCTGACGCTGGCGATGGGGTACATCGGTTTGCCGCGCCACCTGGCCGAATGGATAGGCGGGCTGGGCTTGTCGCAGTTCGCGCTGATCGTCGCGCTGATGGTCTTCTACATCATCCTCGGCTCCTTCCTCGACGGCATTTCGATGGTCGTGCTGACGATGGGCGTGATATTGCCGACGGTGGAAAAGGCGGGGATCGATCTGGTCTGGTTCGGGATCTTTATCGTGCTGGTCGTCGAGATGGCGCAGATCACCCCGCCGGTCGGGTTCAACCTGTTCGTGCTGCAGGGCATGACACAGAGGCAGATCACCTGGATTGCGCGGCAGGCGCTGCCGATGTTCTTCCTGGTAATCGCGGCGACCCTGCTCGTCTACTTTTTCCCGCAACTGGTAACCTATCTGCCGCAGCAGATGAAATTCGGGTAGGCATCGTCAAAGACAACCTCGGGTCGACCGTGAATCTGGCTTATTCCGCGAAGCTCGACGCGCCGTTCGCGCCGCTCGGTATCCGCACCGCCGGCGGTGCGGTCACCGGCATCGACTACCTGCCCAAGGGCGAGCGAACGCAGGCGCCGGCAAATGCGCTCGCCGAGCGCGCTTGCCGTCAGCTCGAGCGCTACTTCGCCGATCCCGAATTCCGCTTCACGCTGCCGCTCGCGGCTGCGGGCACCGTGTTCCGCCGCAAAGTCTGGGACGCGCTGGCGACGATCCCTGTCGGCGAGTCGCGCACCTACGGCGAGCTCGCGAAGAGGCTCCATACCGCGCCGCGAGCTGTCGGCGGGGCGTGCGGCGCCAATCCCATCGCACTGGTCATTCCCTGCCATCGCGTTGTGGGCAGCCAGGGCTCTCTCGGCGGCTTCATGGGCACAACCGACGGCGACCCGATCGCCATCAAGCGCTGGCTGCTGACGCACGAAGGCTATCGCTTCGGGCAATAAGCGCATGCGGGCCGCAGCCGAGCTGATCGACGCGTTCTGCGACCAGGTCTGGCTGCAGGACGGACTCGCTGCATCGAGCCTCGACAGCTACCGGCGCGACCTGGTCGCGTGGACGGCCTGGCTCGAACGTCACGCGAACAAGAGCGTGCTGGCGGCCGAGCGCACCGACGTCGAAGCCTTTCTTGCCGCGCAGTTCCAGGCGAAGGCGAAGATCGCCTCGATCAATCGGCGCCTGTCGACGTTGCGGCGCTTCTACCGCCTGCATGCGGCGCAAGCGACGATCGCCGCCGACCCGACGCTGCGCGTCAAGTCGCCCAGGATGCCGCGCAACCTCCCGCGCAACCTGTCGGAAGACCAGGTCGGTGCCCTGCTCGGCGCACCGGACCCGCAGACGCCGCTCGGATTGCGCGATCGCGCGATGCTCGAGACGCTCTATGCCACCGGTTTGCGCGTATCCGAGCTGGTCGGGCTCAAGCTGTCGCAGGTGAGCCTCGACATGGGCGTAGTGCGGGTGCTCGGCAAAGGCAACAAGGAAAGGCTCGTCCCGCTGGGCGAGGAGGCCATCGACTGGCTGAAGCGCTACTGCGCGACCGCGCGCGCCGAGCTCGGCGGAGACGCGAAGGCCGACGCGGTGTTCGTCACCGCTCGCCGCGCTCCGATGACCCGACAGGCGTTCTGGCAGCTGATCAAGCGGCACGCCGTAAAGGCGGGTATCGCGCGCACCGCGCTGTCGCCGCATACGCTGCGGCACGCCTTCGCTACACACCTGTTGAATCACGGTGCCGACCTGCGCGTCGTGCAGCTCCTGCTTGGCCACGCCGACATCACCACGACGACGATCTACACACACGTGGCGCGCGAGCGGCTGAAGCAGCTGCACCAGCGCCACCATCCGCGCGGCTGAAGCGGCTCTAACCGTCGTCAGACGCCAGCGCCGCTCCGATGTCCGGCCGCGATCGAACCTTATGCTGGCGCTGGCTGCGCGCCTTCGCGCGGCGGCGTGACAGCGCCTCCCCGGGCGCCGCGCCCGATGCCGGCGGCAGCACCGACACTGTCGTGTTTCGCTGCAATATCTGCGGCGCCGCCTGCCGTGTCGCGCCCGCGTTGCTATCGCGTGAAACGCGCTCGTGCGCGACATGCGGCTCGACGGTGCGGATGCGCGCCATCGTTCATCTGCTGACCAGCGAGCTTTTCGGCCGCAGCATTGCGCTGCCCGAGCTGCCGCATCGGCCGGACCTCGTCGGCATCGGGCTGTCCGACTCGCCCGCGTACGCCGTACCGCTAGCGCGTAAGCTCGGCTACACCAATACCTATTTCCACGCCGAACCGCGGCTCGACATCGCCGATGTGCCGGCGCATCGCGCCGGTGAAGCCGATTTCATCGTCGCGAGCGACGTCTTCGAGCACGTGGCGCCGCCCGTCGCTCGTGCGTTCGCCAATGCGCGGCGCTTGCTGAAACCGCACGGCGTGCTGATTTTCTCGGTCCCGTTCTCGCTCGATGCCGACACCATCGAGCACTTCCCCGCGCTGCATGACTATCGCCTGATCGAAACCGGTGGGGCTTGGCGGCTGGAGAATCGCACCTCGGACGGACGCATCGAGATCTTCACCGATCTCGTCTTTCACGGCGGCCCCGGCACCACGCTGGAGATGCGGCTTTTTTCGCGCGCCGGCCTCGAGCGGGAATTCGCCGCGGCCGGGTTCTCGCGCGTGCGCATCGCCGACGAACCGTTTGCCGAGCACGGCATCGGCTGGCCGGAGCCGTGGTCGGTGCCGATGGTGGCCTATGCGTCCTGACGGCGTTTCGCGCGCGGCGGCGATGACTGCCGGCACCAAGGCGATTGCCCGGCGCGTTCGCGATCGCTTACAGCGAGTGTTGTCGCCACTGCTGGCCGCTCGATCGCAAAGCGAAGGCGCAGCCGGAGCCGATATTCGGCCGCCCGAGGTCAGTTATCAGCAGCGTGTTGCCGCCGAGCGCGAGTCTTTCGATGTTTGCGAGGAAGTGCATGACCTGCCGGCGATATTCCACTATTGGTCGAATCGTTATGTCCGACCCAGGCTTGAAGCCTACGGTGTGAGTCATCCCGACGCGTTCTTCACCAAATATCTTGCTCAATGCTACCGGCACGGCGGTGGCACGCGTCGCTTCGTGAGCATCGGCGCGGGCAACTGCGATACCGAGGTCCGGCTCGCACGCGCTTTGCTCGACGATGGCTGCGATCAGTTTACGATCGAATGCCTCGAATTGAATGAAGCGATGCTGGACCGTGGCAGGCAGCTGGCAGCCACGGAAGGGGTTACCGATAAAATCGTTCCGCTGCGAGCGGACTTCAACGAATGGCAGCCGAATGGGCGATACGACGGTATCATCGCCAACCAGTCGCTGCACCACGTGGTAGCGCTCGAGCGGCTGTTCGACGCCATTGCCGTTTCGCTCGTGCCAGGTGGCAGATTCATCGTGTCCGACATCATCGGGCGCAATGGCCACCGGCGATGGCCGGAGGCGCTGGCGATCGTGCGCGAGTTCTGGCGCGACCTGCCGACCTCCTACCGCTACAATCGACAGCTCAGGCGGCAGGAAACGGAATTCCCGGACTGGGATTGCTCGACCAGCGGATTCGAAGGCATTCGTGCGCAGGACATCCTGCCGCTGCTGGTCGAATCCTTCAGCTTCGACGTGTTTATCGGATTCGCAAACGTCATCGACCCCTTTGTCGACCGTGGATTCGGTCCGAACTTTTCGGCCGATATGCAATGGGACAGGGATTTCATCGACCGTGTACACGCGCGCGACGAGGCGGAAATGGCCGCCGGACGGATCACGCCTACGCACATGTTTGCCGTAATGCGGGTCGGCGCTACCGAGGACGCGCTCGAACCAAACTCAGCAGCGCGCGCAGCGATCCGCTGGCCGGACTAGCCGCGCGTTTACCGGTAACGCGATTGCTAAAGAGATGAACAACCCGCTCCTGCCCGAACGTCCCGACGCCGCGGCGATACGCGCCGATTTTCTGGCCGACGAAACGCCGCTGGTCGCGCGGCTGCTGCCACTGGCGAGCTCCGATGCCGCGGCTTCAGCGCGGATCACCGCGCGGGCCCGCGCCTGGGTCGAAGCGGTGCGCGCGCGTCAGGCCGGAAGCGCTGGCATTGAATCGTTCCTCCAGCAGTACGACCTGTCGACGCAGGAAGGCGTACTGCTGATGTGCGTCGCCGAAGCGCTGTTGCGCATTCCCGATGCCGAGACCGCCGACCGGCTGATTCGCGACAAGCTCTCGCGCGGCGACTGGCAGAAGCATCTCGGGCAGAGTCCATCGCTGCTGGTCAATGCGTCGACCTGGGGACTGATGTTGACCGGCAGGCTGACGCAGATCGATGCCGAATCGGCGAGCGATCCGGCGAGCTGGTACGAGCGCGTCGTCGCGCGCGCGGGCGAGCCGGTCGTGCGGGTCGCCATTCGGCAGGCGATGCGATTGATGGCCGAGCAGTTCGTCATCGGGCGCACGATCGCCGAGGCGCTCTCGCGCAGCCGCTCGGGCGGCAGCGCGCGTTTCCGCCATTCGTTCGACATGCTCGGCGAATCTGCGCTGACCGCCGCCGATGCGGCGCGCTACCACGCCGCCTACGCCGATGCGATAACCGCGATCGGCGGCGCGCGCGAGCGCGGCGCGCGCGTCTTTGCGCAACCGAGCATTTCGGTCAAGCTCTCCGCGCTGCATCCCCGATACGAATTGCCGCAACGCGAGCGCGTGCTCACCGAGCTCGTGCCGGCGTTGACGAAGCTCGCGCAGATCGCGAAGGACCACGGCATCGGCATGACGATCGACGCCGAAGAAGCCGAGCGCCTCGAACTCTCGCTCGAAATCTTCGCGCGGCTGCGGCGCGACCCGACGCTCGCCGGCTGGGAAGGGCTGGGGCTGGCCGTGCAAGCCTATCAGAAGCGCGCGCTCGCCGTCATCGAATGGCTGATCGCGCTCGGCTCGGAGTGCCACCTGCGTATTCCGGTGCGCCTGGTCAAGGGCGCGTACTGGGATACCGAGATCAAGCGGGCGCAAGTGCAGGGCCTCCACGCCTATCCGGTGTTCACGCGCAAGGCGCACACCGACGTGTCCTACCTCGCCTGCGCGCAGCGCATGCTCGGCAGCGCGGGCAGCGACGGCGCGCTCTTCCCGATGTTCGCTACGCACAACGCGCATACGGCCGCAGCGATCATCGAGCGTGCGCTCCAGATACGGTTGCCGCAGGATGCGTTCGAGTTCCAGCGACTGCACGGCATGGGCGAGACGCTCTACGACGAGATCGTGCCCGCGGACAAGCTCGGCATCGCGTGCCGCGTCTATGCGCCCGTGGGCAGCCATCAGGACCTGTTGCCGTACCTGGTCCGGAGGCTCCTCGAAAACGGCGCGAACACCTCGTTCGTCAATCGTATCGGCGATGCAAGCGTGCCCATCGACGACATCGTCGCCGACCCGGCTGCCCGCGTGCGCGCGCAGGGCGGCGCGCCGAATTCCGCGCTGCCGCTGCCGCGCGACCTGTTCGCGCCCGAACGCAGGAATTCGCGCGGCTTAAGCCTCGCCGATCAGCCGGCTATGGCGGCGTTGGACGCTGCGTTCGCGGCGCGATCGGCAGCGCGATGGAACGCAGCGCCGACGACAGGCGCCGAGCGGCCAAGAGAGCGCGCACGCGAAGTCTTCGATCCCTCCGACGATCGTCGCGTGCTCGGCGCGGTCGTCTATGCCGATGTCGCGCAGGTAGACGCAGCGCTTGCGCGGGCGGAAGACGCGCAGCCGGTCTGGGATGCGGCCGGGGGTGACGCGCGCGCGGCTATGCTCGAACGGGCCGCCGACTTGATCGAAGACGCGCGCGACGAATTCGTCGTGCTGCTCGCGCGCGAGGCCGGCAAGAATCGCTCTGACGCGATCGGCGAGGTGCGCGAGGCGGCCGATTTCTGCCGCTACTATGCGATGCTCGCGCGCCGTCATTTCGCCATGCCGCAATGGCTGCCTTCGCCGACCGGCGAGTCGAACGAGCTCACGCTGCACGGCCGCGGCACGTTCGCCTGCATCAGCCCCTGGAATTTTCCGCTGGCGATACACGTCGGCCAGATCGCCGCGGCGCTCGCCGCCGGCAACGCGGTGATCGCCAAGCCCGCCGAGCAGACGCCGCTACTCGCGCAGCGCGCGGCGGAGATTCTAGCCGGGGCGGGCGTGCCCGCCGGCGTCTATGCGATGCTGCCCGGCGCGGGCGAAACCGTCGGTGCCGCGCTGGTCGCCGATCCGCGCACCGCTGGCGTCGCGTTCACCGGATCGACCGAGGTCGCGCGCGCGATTGGCCTCGCGCTGGCGCGACGCGCCACGCTAGTGCCGCTGATCGCCGAAACCGGCGGACAGAACGCGCTGATCGGCGACAGCTCGGCGCTGCCAGAGCAGCTGGTCGTCGACGCGGTGACATCGGCGTTCAACAGCGCCGGACAGCGCTGCTCGGCGCTGCGCGTGCTCTTCCTGCAGCAGGAAATCGCGCCGCGCGTCATCGAATTGCTGATCGGCGCGATGGACGAGCTCGTGATCGGCGATCCGGCGTCGCTCGCGACCGACGTGGGCCCGGTGATAGACGATGAGGCGCGCAAGACGCTCGAGGCGCATGTCGCCGCGATGGCCGTGGAGGGACGCGTGCTGCACCGGGTCGCGCTGTCACTGGCGAGCGCGCACGGCACGTTCGTCGCACCGACGCTGGTCGAGCTCGACCAGATCGGGCGGCTAAAGCGCGAAGTGTTCGGCCCGGTGCTGCACGTGGTCCGCTATCCGGCCAGCGCGCTCGACCAGGTGATCGATGCGATCAATGCCACCGGCTACGGGCTGACATTGGGCATCCACAGCCGTATCGACGCCACGGTGCGGCACATCGCGTCCCGCGTGCGCGTCGGCAACGTCTACGTCAACCGCAACATCATCGGCGCCGTCGTCGGCGTGCAGCCGTTTGGCGGCGAGGGGCTGTCGGGCACCGGTCCGAAGGCCGGCGGCCCGAACTATCTTTTCCGGTTCGCGCTCGAGCGTACGCTGTCGGTCAACACCGCCGCGGCGGGAGGCAATGCCGCGTTGCTGGCGCAGGACGAGACTTAAGGCGTGGCGCGCTAGGCGCTGCGCTTGCCGCGCTCGACGACGACGCCGATCTGCCTGACGCCGGCGATCGGCGCGGGCTTGGCGACGCTGACCTTGACCCAGCGCGCGCCGAATTCCTCGCACACGAGGTCGCCGATGGCGGCGGCGAAGCGCTCGAGCAGCTTGTGCGGATGGTCGGCGGCCAGCGCTTTCAGCCGCGCGACGACCGCCGCATAGTCGAGCGCATCGCCGAAGTTGTCGCTGTCGACCGCCGCGACCGAACCCGGCTCGATGTCCAGGTTGAGCAGCAGCGGCTGCTTCATTCGCTGCTCCCAGTCGTAGACGCCGATCCGCGTCTCGACGCGAAGGTCGGCAATGAAGATCGTGTTCATCTCGGCGACGATATCGCGGTTTGCTAGAATGCGCGCGCATTGTAATCGAGATGGAGGACTCCCGTATGCCGACGCTCGGCGTGACAATCGCCGCGTATCTGCTGGGCTCGGTGTCGTTCGCCGTCGTCGTGAGCAAGATGTTCGGCCTGCCCGACCCGCACAGTTACGGCTCGGGGAACCCCGGCGCAACCAACGTGCTGCGCACCGGGCACAAGGCCGCGGCCGCGCTTACCTTGGCTGGCGACGGCATCAAAGGCTTTGTCGCCGTGTGGATCGCCAGCCGGCTGGGTGCGAGTTGGGGCGATGCGTCGCTCGCGACTGCGGGTGCGGCGCTTGCGGTGTACGTCGGGCACCTGTATCCGGTGTTCCACCGCTTCGCCGGCGGCAAGGGCGTGTCGACCGCGGCGGGCATCGCGTTCGCCTTGTCATGGCAACTCGGTCTTGCCGTGTTCATCGTCTGGCTCTTGGTCGCGCTGGTCTTTCGCATCTCCTCGCTTGCCGCGCTCGCCGCCGCGCTGGCCCTGCCGCCGCTCGGTTTTTATTTTCTCGGCAACTGGCCCGAATCCTGGGCGCTGGTCTCGATCGCGCTGCTGCTGGTCTGGCGCCATCGCGCCAACATACGCAAGCTGGTCGCCGGCGAAGAGCGCAGGATCGGCGAGAAATCTGTCTAGGGGTGCGCCGCAAGCGCCGGATGCGGATTGGCCTTGCGCTTCAACCGCCCGCGTGCGCGACAGGCCGCGCGAGGCTCGCCAGCTCCCAGCGCGGCAGCACGCCGAACGCGTAGTCCTGTCGCGAGCCGCGCTGCAGCCGCAGCGCGCCGACCAGCGCGATCATCGCGCCGTTGTCGGTGCAAAACTGCAAGTCCGGATAGAAGACTTCGCCGCCCCGGGCCTGCACGACCGCGCTCAGGCGCTCGCGCAGGCTGCGGTTGGCGCCGACCCCACCTGCGACGACCAGCCGCGACAGGCCGGCAGCGTCGAGTGCGGCCAGCGACTTCGCGATCAGCACGTCGGTGATCGCGTCTTCGAATTCGCGCGCAATGTCGGCATCGCGCTGCGCACCTGCGGGCGTGTCGCGCGCGAGCGTGCGCACGGCAGTCTTCAGGCCGGAAAAGCTCATGTTGAGATCCCCGCTGTCCTTCATCGGGCGCGGCAGAACAAACACGCCGCGCCTGCCGCGTTCGGCCAGCTTCGACAGCGCCGGCCCCCCGGGATACGGCAGACCCAAGAGCTTCGCCGTCTTGTCGAACGCCTCGCCCGCCGCATCGTCCTGCGTATCGCCGAGCATCGTGTAGTCGCCGACCCCACCGACAAGATAGAGCTGGCTGTGGCCGCCGGAGACAAGCAAGGCGACAAATGGAAACGCGGGCCTGGGATCCGCGAGCAGCGGCGAGAGCAAATGTCCTTCGAGGTGATGCACGCCGAGCACCGGAATGCCGAGCGCGAAGCCCAGCGCATTGGCAACGCTGGCGCCGACCAGCAACGCGCCGGCGAGGCCCGGTCCCTGGGTGTAGGCGATGCCGTCCAGGTCGGACAGCGCGCGGCCGGCCTCGCGCAGCACCGACTCGGTCAGCGGCACGACGCGCCGGATGTGGTCCCGCGAGGCGAGCTCGGGCACGACGCCGCCGTAGGCCTCGTGCATCGCGACCTGCGAATGCAGTGCATGCGCCAGCAGGCCGCGATCGCTGTCGTAAAGCGCGAGACCGGTCTCGTCGCAGGACGTTTCGATGCCGAGTACGAGCAAGATCGCCTCTTTCGAAAGGGGCGGAAAGTATAGCGCTCTCTTGCGGCGACTCGGGTGGGCTGCTATACTCTTGGGCTTAGCTATAAGCCACTGCTGCCCAAAGGAATAATCGCCAATGCCCAGTGTTCGCGTCCGCGAAAACGAGCCGTTCGAAGTGGCACTGCGCCGCTTCAAGCGCACGATCGAAAAGACGGGCCTGCTCACCGAGCTCCGCGCCCGCGAGTTCTACGAAAAGCCGACCGCCGAGCGCAAGCGCAAGCTGGCCGCCGCGGTCAAGCGCC
>JBDTXW010000050.1:0-14258 GCA_040005975.1 Betaproteobacteria bacterium
GCGGCAGATGGCTGACGGCGGAAAGCAGTGCGTCGTGACGCTCGGCGGTGAGGAGGCTCACGATCCCGCCGCATTGCGTCCAGCATTCGCGCACAAGGTCGATAGCGATCGGGGCGGTTTCCGGCAGCGGCGTCAGCACGACCGCCCGCCCCCGAAACAGCGTCGCCGAGGCCGCCGCTGCGCCAGAACGTTCGCTGCCGGCGATCGGGTGCGCCGCTACGAAGCGCGAAAACGCGGCCCCGAGCGCGCTCCGGGCCGCCGCGATCACGTCCTGCTTGGTGCTGCCGGCGTCGGTAATGATCGTCGCAGGGCCAACGACGGACGCGATCGCGGCGAACAGATGCGGCATCTCGCCCACGGGGGTGGCCAGCAGCACCAGCGTCGCGTCGGCGAGCTCCGCAGCCCAATCCTCATCGAGCGTGTACGCACGGTCGACGATCGAGCGACGGAGCGCTTCGTCGAGATTGTCGCGACTGCGGCCGATGCCGACAACGCGGCCGACGGCGCCAGCGCTCTTGAGCGCGAGCGCGAACGAGCCGCCGATCAGACCCGTGCCGACGACGACGAGCTTGCCGGGCATGCGCGAGGACACTGGCTATCGGCCGAGTGCGCCGCCGAGCGCGGCCAGAAAGCGCCCGTTCTCTTCCGGCAAGCCGACGGTGACGCGAAGCCAGTCAGGCAGGTCGTAATTGGCCACCGGCCGCACGATCACCCCGACGCGCAACAGTGTCTCGTAGACGCGTGCGGCACCGCCGCCTGCATCGCCGACGCGAACGAGCAGGAAGTTGCCGTGCGATGGAACATAGGCGACGCCGATCGCATCGAGCCCGTGCATCAGCTGGTCCTGCCCGTCGCGATTCAGGCGCGCGCTCTCAGTGACGTAGTCGCCATCGGCGAGCGCGGTCAGCGCGGCCGCCTGCGCGATCGAATTGACGTTGAACGGCTGCCGCACGCGGTTGAGCATGTCGGCGACGCTGGCATCGGCGATGCCGTAACCAACGCGCAGTCCGGCGAGGCCGTAAGCCTTGGAAAATGTGCGCGACACGATCAGGTTCGGATGCGCCGCGATCCAAGACGCACTGTTCGCCTGCTGATCGGCCTGCAGATATTCGTTGTACGCCTCGTCCAGGACGACGAGTACGCTCTGCGGCACCGACGCAACAAACGCCTCGACCTCGTGCGGCGGCAGCCAGGTCCCTGTCGGGTTGTTCGGGTTCGCGATAAAGACGATACGCGTCTGCGGCGTCAGCGCGGCACGCATCGCAGCCAGATCGTGCCCCAGATCGCGCGCCGCCACTTCGATGCCGCGCGCGCCGCGCGCCTGTGTTGCCAGCGGATACACGGCGAACGCATGCTGCGCGTAGACCGTGTGGTCGCCCGGACGCAGGAAGGCCTGCGTCACGAGCTCGAGGATGTCGTTCGAGCCGTTGCCGAGGACGATCTGGTCGATGCCGACACCGAAGCGCGTCGCCAGAGCCTGCTTGAGCGCGAACCCGTTGCCGTCCGGGTAGCGCATGACACCGGCCGCCGCGGCGGCGATTGCCGCTCGAACTTTCGGACTCGGCCCGCGCGGATTCTCGTTCGAGGCGAGCTTGACGATCTGGCTTTCGACGAGTCCGTATTCGCGCGCGAGCTCCTCGATCGGCTTGCCCGGCACATACGGACTGATGCGGCGCACGTAGTCGGGCGAAAGGGCCGCCACTACGCTCGCGTCCGCGCTCATCGCCCGCCCATGCGTCAATACAGCGCCGCCGGGTACGATCCCAGCAGCTTCAGAAAAGGCGCGCGTGCGCCGAGCTCGGCGAGCGCCGCGGCCACCGGCGCGTCATCGCGATGACCCTCGAGGTCGACGAAGAACAGGTACTCCCACAGCCCGGTGCGCGCCGGACGGGACTCCAGCCGGTTCATGCTCACGCCGTGCTTCGCCAGCGGCTCGAGCAGCGCATGGACGGCCCCGGGTCGATTCTGCGCCGACATCACCAGCGACGTTTCGTCATCGCCCGAGCGCGCGACGGCGTGACGGCCCAGCACCCAGAAGCGCGTCGTATTGTTCGGGTCGTCCTCGATGTGCGGCGCCAGCACCTCGAGGGCATAAATCGCGGCCGCCGTCTCGCCGGCAATCGCCGCGGCGCCGGGCTCCGTCGCGGCCAGGCGAGCTGCTTCGGCGTTGCTCGCCACGGGAATCCGCGGCACGGCCGGCAAATGGCGCGCAAGCCACAACACGCATTGCGACAGCGATTGCGCGTGCGAATAAATCTTGCTCACCGCGTCGAGCGACGCCGACTTCGACAACAGGTTCTGCTGGATGCGCAGACGGACTTCGCCGACGATCGTCAGCTCAGTCTGGCACATCAGGTCCAGCGTGCGTCCGACGGCGCCTTCGGTGGAATTCTCGACGGGCACGACCGCGTAGTCGGTCTGCCCGGATTCGGCGGCGCGAAATACTTCGTCGATCGACGCGCAGGGTTCGGCGTCGACGAAGGCACCGAAATGCCTGCCTACCGCGCCGTGGCTGAAGGTGCCGGCCGGTCCGAGATAGGCGATCCGCAATCGCCGCTCCAGCGCAAGACACGCCGACATCACCTGGCGGAATATTCCCGCGACCGCATCATTGGGCAGCGGTCCGGGGTTGGCTGCCTGCATCGCACGCAGCACCCGGGCTTCGCGCTCCGGACGGTACGCAACGCCCTCGCCTTTGAGCTTGCCGATTGCCTGCGCATGCGCGGCGCGCCGGTTCAGATCGCGCAGGATTTCCCGGTCGATATCGTCGATGGCGGCGCGGTGGCGCTGAAACTCCTGATCGCTGTCGTCGTTGCTCATCGCTCGCTCGGGTCGTCGCTCGCTCGCCGGTACCGTGTCGTCCGCCGTACCGGGTTCACCTTGCCGATCTACTCCTGCTCGTCGTTGGCGAGTTCGGTTTCGACGACTCTTTCGAGACCGGCGAGCTTTTCGCCTTCACCCAGGTTGATCAAGGTCACCCCCTGCGTCGAGCGCCCCATCTCCCGAATCGACGACACCTTGGTCCGGATCAGCACGCCACCGGTGGAGATCAGCATCACTTCGTCGTCGGGCAGGACCAGAGCCGCGGCGACAACCTTGCCGTTACGCGCGGTCTGCTGGATGGCGATCATGCCCTTGGTGCCGCGGCCGTGTCGCGTGTATTCGACGATCGGCGTGCGCTTGCCATAGCCGTTCTCGGTCGCCGTCAGCACCGACTGCTGCTCGTCCTCGGCGACGAGCATCGAAATGACGCGATGGCCCTTGTCGAGCAGCATCCCGCGCACGCCGTGCGCGGTGCGGCCCATCGAACGAACATCGCCTTCTTCGAAGCGCACCGCCTTGCCGCCGGAGCTGAACAGCATGACATCGTGCTCGCCGTCGGTAAGCGCTGCGCCAACCAGGAAATCGCCGTCGTCCAGATCGACCGCGATGATGCCCGACGGACGCGGACGCGAAAAGTCGGACAGCGGCGTCTTCTTGACCGTGCCCTTCGTCGTCGCCATGAACACGAATCGATCGCTGACGAACTCCTTGACCGGCAGGATCGCGGTGATCTTTTCGTGCTCGAGCAGCGGCACCAGATTGACGATCGGCTTGCCGCGCGAAACCCGGCCGCCTTGCGGGACGCTGTACACCTTGAGCCAGTAGACTCTTCCCCGGTTGGAAAAACAGAGGATGAAATCGTGCGTGTTGGCAATGAACAGGTGGTCGATGAAATCGTCTTCCTTGGTCCCCGTCGCCTGCTTGCCGCGGCCGCCGCGGCGCTGCGCCCGGTATTCGGCGACCGGCTGCGCCTTCATGTAGCCGCCATGCGACAGCGTGACGACCATGTCCTCCGGCGCGATCAGGTCCTCGATCGACAGATCGGCGCTGTGCGCGACGATCTCGGAGCGGCGCTTGTCGCCGAACTGGTCGCGCATCGCCTTCAGCTCGTCGCCGATCATCGTCGTGACTCTTCCCGGCTTGGCGAGAACATCGAGCAGATCGACGATCTGCAGCATCACCTCACGGTATTCGCCGGTGATTTTTTCCTGCTCGAGGCCGGTCAGGCGTTGCAGGCGCAGCTCGAGTATCGCCTGCGCTTGTGTGTCGGATAGCCGGTAACCCTGCGCAGGACGCTGCTGCCAGCCGTACTCGGGCGCAAGCCCTTCCGGCCTGGCTGCGTCCGCCGCCGATCGCGTCAGCATCTCCTCGACCAGGGCCGAGCGCCACGTCCTTGCCATCAACGCCGTTCTGGCCTCGGCAGGCGTCGCCGCCGCCTTGATCAGCGCGATGACCTCATCGACATTCGACAGCGCGACCGCCAAGCCCTCGAGAATGTGTCCACGGTCGCGCGCCTTGCGCAGCTCGAATCGCGTGCGCCGCACGACGATCTCGCGTCGGTGCTGCAGGAAGAACTCCAGGAACTGCTTCAGATTGAGCAGCCGCGGCTGCCCGTCGACCAGCGCGACCATGTTCATGCCGAAGCTGTCCTGCAGCTGCGTCAGCTTGAACAGGTTGTTGAGGACGATTTCGGCGACCTCGCCGCGCTTGAGCTCGATGACCACGCGCATGCCCGACTTGTCGGATTCATCGCGCAGGTCAGAAATTCCGTCGAACTTCTTTTCGCGGACCAGCTCGCCGATCCGCGTCAGCAGCGTTGCCTTGTTGACCTGGTACGGAAGCTCATCGACGATGATCGCCTGGCGTCCACCCTTTTCCAGGTCCTCGAAGTGCGTGCGGGCGCGGATGACGACCCGTCCGCGTCCGGTGCGATAGCCTTCGCGCACGCCTTCGGTGCCGAAAATGATTCCCGCCGTCGGGAAATCGGGGGCGGGCACGTACTCGATGAGCTCATCGACGGTGCTGTCCGGGTTGTCGAGCAGCGCGAGGCACGCGGTGACGATCTCGCCCAGGTTGTGCGGTGGGATGTTGGTCGCCATACCCACGGCAATGCCGGACGAGCCATTGACCAGCAGGTTCGGAATCTTGGTCGGCAGGACGCTCGGCTCGAGCTCCTTGCCGTCGTAATTGGGCACGAAATCGACGGTTTCCTTGTCGATATCGGCCAGCATTTCGGCTGTAATCCTTTCCAGCCGGCATTCGGTATAGCGATAGGCCGCGGGCGCGTCCCCATCGACCGAGCCGAAGTTGCCCTGACCATCGATCAATGGATATCGCAGCGAAAAGTCCTGCACCATCCGCACCAGCGCCTCGTAGGTCGCGCTGTCGCCATGGGGGTGATATTTGCCGAGCACGTCCCCGACGACGCGCGCGCATTTCACATAGGGCCGGTTCCAGACCGTATTGGATTCGTGCATCGCGAACAGCACGCGCCGATGCACTGGTTTCAAGCCGTCCCGCACGTCGGGCAGCGCCCGTCCCACGATCACGCTCATCGCGTAATCGAGGTAGGAATGGCGCATTTCCGCTTCGAGGCTTACCGGCAGCGTTTCTTTGGCGAACTGCTCCATCGGGGACCGGCTCTTTATCTGTTGAAATGATTACAATCGACGCGTCGCGAATGACCGCGACGCGAGGCGGAAATCGGCCCGCGCGACGACGCGCGGCGCGGTGCGGACGGCCATAGCGGGAAACAGGAATTTTAGCATGACCGTTGTATTGCCGCGACACCTTCCAATATCGCCTCGCGAAAGGCCAATTTCGCTTTGCAGCTCCAATTTCCCTATGCTATATTGACCGGGAAGTCGGTATTTCCGGACGAACACGAAAAAAAGTTGCCGTTACGCTCCGAAATGAACGGGTAAAACTCAACAACTCCAGGCAGAGAGGTAAAAGTGATGAGAAATCGTCTGATCGCAGCCATCGTGACCGGCGCCATCGCCGCCATGATGGCCAGTGCGGCGTTCGGTCAAGCCGACCCGAAGAACTCCGCCTATTGGCTCGAGCAATACGGCACCCCCGACAACAATGTCTGGCGCAGCGGCACCGGCTTGTGCTGGCGCGCCGGATACTGGACCCCGGCCATGGCGATCAAGGAGTGCGATGCCGATCTGGTGGTCGTCGTCCAGGCGCCGGCGCCCGCTCCGGCGGTCACCCCGCCCCCACCGCCGCCTGCGCCCGCCCCCGCGCCTGCAGCTGCACCCCAAGTGCAGAAGATCACGCTGGCCAGCAAGGCGCTGTTCGATTTCGACAAGTCGGTGCTCAAGCCTGAAGGCAAGGCCGCGCTCGACGGCGAGGTCATCGCCAAGCTCAGGGACGTGAGCAAGCTCGAACTCGTCCTCGTCACCGGTCATACCGATCGCATCGGTACGCAGGCGTACAACCAGCGACTGTCGGAACGCCGCGCCAATACCGTGCGCGACTACCTCGTCAGCCGTGGTGTCGCACGCGACAAGATCGAGACGCTCGGTATGGGCAAGACGCAACCGATCCCCGGCGTGGTCTGCAATCAGAAGAACATGAAGGAACTGATTGCCTGCCTGGCGCCGAATCGCCGCGTCGAAGTCGAAGTCAAGGGCGAAGCCGTCAAGCGCTAAAGCGACACAGCCTGCGGAAAGAGCCCCGCCTAAAGTGCGGGGCTTTTTCTTTGCTGCGTCTCACCTGCCGCAACGCTTCCATGCAAACCGTCGATCTGCGCCTCGATGCCCGCTGGGTCGTGCCCGTCGTCCCGCGCGGCGCCCTCGAATCGCACTCGGTCATCATCGACGCGGGACGGATCGTCGCCATCGTACCGTGCGCGGACGCTGAGCGCGATTACGACGCGGCCGAGCAGGTGACGCTGCCTTCGCACGCGCTCCTTCCGGGCCTCGTCAACGCGCATACGCACGCGGCGATGACCTTGCTGCGCGGCAGCGCCGACGACATCGCGCTGGAACCGTGGCTCGCCGATCACATATGGCCGCGCGAAAAGGCCTTTCTCTCCGCTGAGTTCGTGCATGACGGCACGCTGCTGGGCGCGGCGGAAATGCTCTCCGGCGGCGTCACCTGCTGCAATGACCAGTATTTCTTCGCCGACGCGGCCGCGCGCGCGTACCAGGCCAGCGGCATGCGCGCGATGCTGGGCCTGCCCGTGCTCGATTTTCCCACCGCCTACGCCGTCGACGCCGATGACTACCTAAAAGCAGGACTGGCGGCACGCGATACATGGAAGCACGAGCCACTGCTGACGTTTTCGCTCGCGCCGCATGCGCCGTATACGGTCGGCGATGCGAGCTGGCGGAAGATCGTCGTCTATTCGCGGCAGCTCGACCTGCCTATCCAAACGCACCTGCTGGAGACGCGCGACGAACGGGCGCGCAGCGAATCCGAATTCGGCATCGATCCGCTGCGACGCCTGCATCGGCTGGGCGTTACCGGCCCGGGGTTTGTCGCAGTCCATGGCACCCATCTCGAAGCCGGCGACATCGAGCTGCTCTTAACGCAGGGTTGCCATGTGGTGCACTGTCCAGTGTCCAATCTCAAGCTTGCCGGCGGCATAGCCCCGGTCGCTGAGCTCGTGCGGCGCGGGGTCAACGTCGCGCTGGGTACAGACGGCGCGGCCAGCAACAATCGTCTCGACGTATTTGGCGAAGCCCGCCTCGCGGCGCTGCTTGCCAAGGGCATGAGCGGCGACGCCGCGGTGATTCCGGCCGCCGAAGCCCTGCAGATGGCCACACTGAACGGCGCACGTGCGCTGGGGCTCGAGCGCGACATCGGATCACTCGAGCCGACCAAGCAAGCCGACGTGATCGCTGTCGATCTGGGCGCGGTAGTGCACGCTCCCTGCTACGATCCCGTCTCGCACCTCGTCCATGTCACCGGGCGCGATCAGGTGACCGACGCCTGGGTCGCTGGGCGGCGAGTCGTGGCCGGCCGCCGGCTGACACGGCTCGATACGCAGGAACTCGCCGCGCGCGCGCGTTTCTGGCAGGATCGGCTGCAACCGCAGCAGGCGTCGCCGACGAAGTAGAATCGACGTTCCGCCGGCCGCGCTGGTCTCAAGCTCTTCAACTTCCGTATCGTTCCTATGGCTCTGGCTATCGACAATGCCGATCCGGCGGAGCTCGCCAAGTTCGGTGCACTGGCGCATCGCTGGTGGGATCCGACCAGCGAGTTCAAGCCCCTGCACGACATCAATCCGCTGCGCCTCGGCCATCTCGCGGCACAATGCGGCGGCCTCGCCGGCAAGTCGGTGCTCGACGTCGGCTGCGGCGGTGGCATCCTCGCCGAAGCGATGGCCGAGGCGGGCGCCCGTGTCGTCGGCATCGACCTGTCGCAACCGGCCCTCGCCGTCGCCAGGCTCCATCAGCTGGAATCGAAATCGTCGGTGACGTATCGCATGATTACGGCCGAAGCGCTGGCGCAGGAGTGTCCGGCAACGTTCGATTTCGTGACGTGCATGGAGCTGCTCGAGCACGTGCCGGACCCGGCATCGATGATCGCGGCCTGTGCAACGCTGGTGCGGCCCGGCGGCGGCGTCGTCTGCTCGACGATCAATCGCAATCCCAAGTCGTATCTTTTTGCGATCGTAGGCGCCGAATACGTGCTCAAGTTGCTCCCGCGCGGCACGCACGACTATGCGCGCTTCCTGCAACCGGCCGAGATCGTCGCCTTCGCCCGCCAGGCGGGGCTCGATCTCGTCGATCTGACCGGGATGACCTACAACCCGTGGTCGCGGACTTACCGGCTGGAGGCGGACACGTCGGTCAATTACATCGCGACGTTCCGCCGCGATGCCTGAGCGGTCGGCGCGCGAGGGTCGCGAAAATATCGCGGACAGGCGGGCGCATCGCCTGCCGGTGCGGGCCGTCCTGTTCGATCTCGACGGAACGCTGGCGGATACCGCCGCCGATCTCGCCGCCGCGCTGAACCGCGTCCGCGCCGACCGCGCGCTGCCGGCGCTGCCGCTGGCGACGCTTCGCCCGCAGGCCTCCCATGGTGCGCGCGGACTGCTGGCAGCGGGCTTCGGCATCGGCAAGGAGCACGCCGATTTCGCGCCGCTGCGCGATACGTTTCTCGCCTACTACGCCGAAGCGGTGTGCGACCAGACGACGCTGTTCCCCGGCGCCGACCGGGTGCTGGCCGAAATCGAGCGTAGGGGTTTGCGCTGGGGCATCGTCACCAACAAGGCCGCGCGCTTCACCTTGCCCGTGATCGAGCGCCTCGCGCTGTCGCCGCGCGCCGGCGCCGTGATCTGCGGTGATACGACCGCGCAGAGCAAACCGCATCCTGCGCCGCTGCTCGCAGGGGCAGCGGCCCTGTCGGCTGCGCCGGAGCAGTGCGTCTATGTCGGCGACGCCGAACGCGACATCATCGCCGGCCGCGCCGCGGGCATGCACACGCTGTTCGCCGCGTACGGCTACGTCGGCGCCGACGAGACGCCTGCCGCGTGGAATGCCGACGGCGAGCTCGCCTCGTTGTCGGAGCTCCTCGACTGGCTCCCGGTCGCGAGCGACCCGACTGCTACGTAACGTAGGTTGGGCGTCGACTGCGTGCGCGCCGCGCCGCGATCAACCCGGACACGACCCAGCGTTCAGGTACAGCCATTGCTGCGGCTTGCCGTCGCGCGTTCCGGCGAGCCATACCGGCTGGCTGCGCGTCAGCGGCCGCAAAATGGTCGCCGCGATATCGTCGGGCAGAGCTAGCGCAATGCCGTTCGCGCGCTCGACGCGGTCGCCGTTTTTCAGTCCCAGCATGCCGGCAAAGCCGCTTTGATCGCGCACGACCAGCGCGCCGGATGCCGGAGCGACCAGTGTTTTCCACGTATCCGGCGCATCGATCATGCCGCCCAGAAGCTCGGCGTTCAGACGCACGACCGGTCCCTTGAAGCCGGGCGGGGTCGCGCAGGGGCCCGCTCCGGCAGCCGTCGCCACGCGCGGCCGCTCGGCCGCATTCTGTGCGCGTAATGCGAGCTCGCGTCGCACCCCGCCTTGCACCACGCTAACGCCGTCGGGGCCCACGCTTTCGACGCGAACGCCGGGTGCGATGTCCTGACCTGCCGCCACCAGTACCGCGGCGCGGGTACCGGCGCGAAGCAGTGCATATCCTTTGCCATCGCGTTCGGCAAAGACGCCGAGCAGGCGGATATCGCCTGAGTCGGCGCCGGCCGGAGCGGCAGCGCCCGGCATGACACCGGCGCTGCCGAACAGGTGCGCGTCCGCGACACGGCGCGCGAGGTCGGTCTCGGGCGCAGGCGCAGCGAACACCGGCTGTGGCGGCCCGAACCAGGTCCACCCCCAGTGCGCGAGCGTCAGCGCCAGCAACGCCAGAGCGACGAGCGAGGCGACGATCGCGCTGGCGCGCCAACGCCACGCCGGCGGGGGCGTCTCAGTGGTCACGTATAATCCGGGTTCGCTCGCCACGATTCGCTCCTGCCGCCTTCGAGTCTCACCGTTGAACCCGCAGCTCGCGCTGTTGCAACCGTATCCGTTCGAGCGGCTGCGCCACTTGTTCGCAGGCATCACGCCAAGGGCAGCGATGGCGCCGATCAGCCTGTCGATCGGCGAGCCCAGGCATCCGACGCCGCAGTTCATTCGCGATGCTCTGGCGCTCGGCAGCAGCGGGCTTTCGAATTATCCCATAACGGCCGGAACGCCCGCGCTGCGAGAGGCAATTGCGGCGTGGCTCATGCGTCGTCATCGGCTGGCTGCGCTGGACGCGATGACTCAGGTATTGCCGGTGCTCGGCAGTCGGGAGGCGCTGTTCGCCTTTGCCCAGACGGTCGTCGACCCGAGCCGCGTCGGCGCAACGGTCATCGTGCCAAATCCGTTCTATCAGATCTACGAGGGCGCGGCGTTGCTCGCCGGGGCAACCCCGCACTACGTCAACAGCATTGCAGCGAACCGCTTTGCGCCGCGCTGGAGGGAGGTCAGCGATACGGTATGGGCGCGCACGCAACTCGTCTACGTGTGCTCGCCGGACAATCCGACCGGCCGCGTCGTGACGCAGGACGAATGGCGGACGCTGTTCGAGCTGTCCGATCGCCACGGCTTCGTGATCGCCTCGGACGAATGCTATTCGGAGATCTACTGCGATGAGGCGCGGCCTCCGCTAGGCGCGCTGGCCGCGGCCGCGGCGCTCGGACGCACCGGCTTTCCGCGGCTGGTCGTCTTCGGCAGCCTGTCCAAGCGCTCCAATTGTCCGGGTCTGCGCTCGGGCTACGTCGCAGGCGATGCCGCGCTGGTCAGGGCCTTTCTGCTTTATCGCACTTATCACGGCTCGGCGATGTCGCCGGTTGTGGCGACCGCGAGTGTCGCGGCATGGAACGACGAGGCGCATGTGCAAGCGAATCGTGCGCTGTACGCGCAGAAATTCGCGACGCTGGCGCCGCGGGTCGACGCGATCCTCGCCGCACCCTTGCCCGAAGCGGCCTTCTACCTCTGGGCCCGTGTGGGCGGCGACGATGCCGATTTTGCCCGTCGGCTCTACGCCGACCAGGCCGTCAGCGTGCTGCCGGGAAGCTACCTCGGGCGCACGGTCGGCGGCGTCAATCCGGGCGCAGGCTACATCCGCATCGCGCTCGTGGCTCAATTCGACGAATGCGCCGAGGGCATCGACCGGCTGGTCCGTTTCGCCCGCAACGACTAAAAGCCGAACTACCGGTCCCCGCGGGTGCCGTTTCGTCGCCGCAGGGCGCGGCCTGTCGCCAGACCGCGCCGCGCCCGCCGCCGCGCGTACAATCGGCGCCCATGACGACTACGGGTACAGCTTCCGGCGATCAACCGCTCTCCTGGTGGGGACCGGTTTTCGTCGGTTTTCGCGGCGTCAGCTGGCAAGCGATTGCGTTGATTCTGGCCATCAATACCGGCTACGCCGCGATCCTGTCGATCGAAGATCCAAGGCCGTTTTGGCATCCATTTATTACCGCACAATGTTTCGGCCTGGCCATCGCCTATATGGTCAACGCCGCCTCGCCCTGGAAAAAGACTCATCCGGTCTGGCGACTGGCGCTGGCCGTCGCCATCGGCACCGCCATCGGTTTCATGCTGGTGTACCTGGTGAAGGGCCTGATCCTTGCCGCGCCAGGCTACACGATGATCGAGTTGGTCTCGGACAGCCGCAAGTTCGGCTGGACCTTGATGAGCGGCTTTTCCAACGGGCTTTTTGTCAGCCTCTTCTTCCTGTTCCAGTTCCGCGAAGCGCGTACGCGAGCGGATCTGCTGAAAGCCGATGCCGACCGCAATCTGCTGTCGAAGCAGGCGATCGAAGCGCAGCTCAAGCTGATGCAGGCGCAAGTCGAACCGCACTTCCTGTTCAATACGCTGGCGTCGGTGCAGTTCCTCACGGAGACCGACCCGCCGAAGGCAGGGCAGATGCTCGGCCATCTGCTTGCCTACCTGCGCGCCGCGCTGCCGCAACTGCGCTCGGGCACCTCAACCCTGGGGCAGGAGATCGATCTGGCGGGTGCCTACCTGTCGATCATGCAGATGCGCATGGGAGCGCGGCTGCAATTTTCCGTCACGCTTCCCGAATCCCTGCGCTCTGCGTCGTTTCCGCCGATGATGCTGATGTCGATTGTCGAAAACGCCGTCAAGCACGGCATCGAGCCCAAGGCCGATGGCGGCGCGATCCGCATCGAAGCGCGGCAGTACGGCGAAACGCTGAACGTGTCGGTCACCGACAGTGGGCAAGGCCTCGCCGGCGAAATCGGCCGCGGCGTAGGGCTCACCAATCTGCGCGAGCGATTGCAGGCGCTCTACGGAGCGCGGGCGCGCTTTGTCCTGCAGGCCGAACCCCGCGCCGGCGCGCGAGCCACGATCGAGGTGCCGCATGAAGCCGCAGTGGCAAGCTAGACGGGTCACGGCGTTGATCGCCGAGGACGAGCCGATGCTGCGCGCTCAGCTGCGCACGCGGCTCCTCCAGGCGTGGCCCGAACTGGCGATCGTCGGCGAGGCGGAGAACGGCGAGCAGGCGCTGGCGCTGGCGGCCGAGCTCGAGCCGGAAATCGCGTTTCTCGACATCCGGATGCCGGTCAAGGACGGCCTCGATGTCGCGGCTGCGATCGGCAACGCCTGCCATGTGGTTTTCGTGACGGCGTACGACGAATATGCGGTGCACGCCTTCGAGCAGGGCGCCGTCGACTATGTGCTGAAGCCGGTGACGGCCGAGCGCGTAGCCAAGCTGGTCGACCGGCTGAAGCAGCGGCTTGCCGCGCCGCCGGCCGACCTGTCGCAGGTCCTGCAGCAGCTCGCCGCGCGCACGAGCAACGGTCCGCTGCGCTGGATCAAGGCATCGCTGGGCGCGACGATGCGGCTGATTCCGGTCGACGAAATCTGCTATTTCCGCGCCGAGGACAAATACACGCGCGTCGTCACCGCCGAGGGCGACGCGCTGATCCGCAAGACGATCAAGGAACTCTTCGAGGAGCTCGATCCGGAATCGTTCTGGCAGGTGCATCGCGGCACGATCGTCAATCTGCGCGCGATCTCCCGTGTCGAGCGCGATCATCGCGACCAGCCGCTGATCGTGCTCAAGAATCGCAAGGAACCGCTGGCGGTGAGCCGCACGTTCGCCCATTTGTTCAAGGCGATGTAGCGAATCACGCGCGGCAAACGCGAGCGCGCGGCCGCAAGGAGCCCCGTTAGCCTCGCCCAGCAGGTAAAATGATCGTTTTGCCCGCGCCCTTTTTTGAAGGTGGCTACGCGCTCAACGATGACGACCCTGCAGCAGACGATCGAATCCGCGTGGGAGATGCGGGCCGAACTCTCGCCGTCAACGGCGCCTCGCGAGCTGCGCGACGCCGTCGCCGCGGTTATCGACGACCTGGACGCGGGCCGGCGTCGCGTCGCCGAAAAGCTTGGCGGCGACTGGGTTACGCACCAATGGCTGAAGATGGCGGTGCTGTTGTCGTTTCGACTGACCGACAACGCGCCGATCGGGCTGGCCGCTCCGGGGGCGCCGTTCCGGTTCTACGACAAGGTGCCCACCAAGTTCGCGCATTTCGACGACAAGGCCTTTGCCGAAGCGGGCGTGCGCGTCGTGCCGCCGGCGGTGGCGCGGCGCGGCGCCTACATCGCGCCGAACGTGGTGCTGATGCCGAGCTATGTCAACATCGGCGCCTACGTCGACAGCGGAACGATGGTCGATACTTGGGCCACGGTGGGCTCGTGCGCCCAAATAGGACGCAACGTCCATCTCTCCGGCGGCGTCGGCATCGGGGGGGTCTTGGAACCGCTGCAGGCCAACCCCACTATTATCGAGGACAACTGCTTTATCGGGGCCCGCTCGGAGGTCGTCGAAGGCGTGATCGTCGAGGCGAACTCGGTGCTGGGCATGGGCGTGTTCATCGGCCAGAGCACCAAGATCTACAACAGGTCGACCGGCGAGATCGGCTACGG
>JBDTXW010000051.1:0-14145 GCA_040005975.1 Betaproteobacteria bacterium
CGCGCCCAGCGCGGCCAGCAGCTTGAAGTCGCCATAGCCCATGCCTTCCTTGCCGCGAATCAGCTTGAACAGCCAGTACACGATCCACAGCGCCATGTAGCCGGCGATTGCGCCGATCACCGCATCGCGCAGGCTCACAATGGGCGCCACGCCAAGGACGTTGGCCAGCAAACCCGCCCACAACAGCGGCAGTGTCAGGTTGTCCGGCAGCAACTGCGTGTCGAAGTCGATCAGCGTGAGCGCGAGCAACATCCACAGGAACACGCAGGCCGCAAGCGCCGCCGGCGTCGCGCCGAAACGCATGATTGCCGCAATGGCCAGCGCCGCGGCCGAAAGCTCGACGAGCGGATAGCGCACCGAAATCGGCGCGCGACAGGCGAGGCAATGTCCGCGCAGAAACAGATAGCTGACGACCGGAATGTTCTCCAGGATGCCGATCCGGTGGCCGCAGGATGGGCACTGCGAGCCGGGCACGATCAGATTGTAGGCGGGGACCCGGACCGGGGCTTCGCCGGCGAGCTCCGCACATTGTTCCCGCCAGCCGCGCTCGAGCATTTTCGGCAGGCGGTGGATGACGACGTTCAGGAAGCTGCCGACGCACAGTCCGATGATCGCAGCAAATACCAGCGTGGCGATGTGATCGAATTGCATCGGCTAAGGTCGCGCCCGGCAAGCCAGTGTGATCGTTGGCGGCGCGTTCGACACGGGGCGTGCGTGACGTCAGCGAACGGCCGCCGTCCGCCGGCGCGCGCGCCCGACGGAACGGCTCGATCGCGTTCGCTCGCCGTGTCCCCCGTCAGACGACGGCGCCAAGCTTGAATATTGGCAAGTACATCGCGACGACGAGTCCGCCGATGACGACGCCCAGGAAGACGATGATGATGGGCTCGAGCAGGCTCGACAGCGCCGCGACCGCATCGTCGACTTCGCGCTCGAAGAACTCGGCAACCTTCGACAGCATGCCATCGAGCGAGCCCGACTCTTCGCCGATCTGCGTCATTTGCAGAACCATCGTCGGAAACAGGCCCGTATTGTGCATTGCATTGGTGAGGCTCGTGCCGGTGCTGACCTGAGTCTGGATCTTGCGTGTGCCCGCGATATAGACGGCGTTGCCCGACGCGCCTGCGACGGCGTCCAGCGATTCGACCAGCGGCACGCCCGCCGCGAACATCGTCGCCAGCGTCCGCGTCCAGCGCGCTATCGTCGCCTTCTCCAGGATGGCTCCGATGACCGGCAGCTTGAGCGAAATGCGGTCGAGGAAGTAGCGGAATGCCGCCGAGCGGCGCTGCAGGAAAAGAAATGTGGTTATTACGCCGAACCCGATCAGCGCCATCAGCCACCAATAGGAAACGAAGAAATCCGAGATCCCCATGACGATCAGCGTCGGCGCAGGCAGGTTGGCGCCGAAGCTGGCGAACACCTGCTTGAACGCGGGAATCACCCAGATCATGATCACCCAGATGACGACGATCGCGACGACAACGACCGAAACCGGGTAGAACAGCGCCGATTTGATCTTGCTCTTGATCGCCAGGATCTTTTCCTTGTAGGTGGCGAGGCGCTCGAGGATGCCGTCGAGCATGCCTGCGGTTTCGCCGGCATGGACCAGATTGCAATACAGCGCATCGAAGTGCTTCGGATACTCGCGGAACGCCTGCGACAGGCTCGAGCCGGCCTCGACCCTGCCCTTGATGTCCATCATCAGGCGGGCGAAGCGGGCGTTGCTGTGGCCGCGCGCGACGATCTCGAATGCCTGCAGCAGCGGCACGCCTGCCTTGAGCATCGTCGCCAGCTGGCGGGTGAAGAAGGTGATGTCTTTTTCACTGACGCTGCGCCCGCCGCGAAACGATTGCCGCCGCAGCTTGGTGATGCGAATGCCTTGCCGGCGCAGCGTCGTCGTGACCACCGTCTCGGACGCAGCGCGCATTTCCCCCCGCACGTTGCGGCTGTTGCGATCGGTGCCTTCCCACAGGTAGGTGTATTCCTTGACGTCCCTGACCTGGGCCCTGCGTTGTACGGTTGCGGTAGCCATCGATGATTCCCGTCGCGGTTATGCGATGCTCATTCGTTCGTTACGGCCTCGATCTCCTCCAGCGAGGTCATGCCCTGCTTGACCTTGAGGAGGCCCGATTGCCGCAGGTTGCGTACGCCGTCCTTCTGCGCCTGCTCGGCGATGTCGAGCGCATTGCCGCCGCGCATAATAATCTGCCGCATTTCGTCGCTGATCGGCATCACTTCGTAGATTCCGATACGGCCCTTGTAGCCGGTGCCGAAGCAGGTGTCGCAGCCGGCCGGCCCGTAGGTCTGCCAGGTGCCGTCGATGTCCTCTTCGGAAAAGCCGGCCTGCAGCAGCGCTTCCGGCGGTATTTCCTCCAGCCGCTTGCATAGCGTGCAGAGCTTGCGCGCCAGCCGCTGAGCGGTGATAAGAATGACGCTCGACGCGATGTTGAAGGCCGGGACGCCCATGTTGGCCAGCCGCATCAAGGTCGCCGGAGCATCGTTCGTATGCAAGGTCGACATCACAAGGTGTCCGGTCTGCGCCGCCTTGATCGCGATGTCGGCGGTTTCGAGGTCGCGGATCTCGCCGACCATGATGATGTCCGGATCCTGCCGCAGGAAGGCACGCAGGGCGTTGGCGAAATTGAGTCCGGCCTTTTCATTGATGTTGACCTGGTTGACCCCGGGCAGCTGGATTTCAGCAGGGTCCTCGGCCGTTGCAATATTCACGCCAGGCTGGTTCAGGATGTTCAGGCAGGTGTAGAGCGACACCGTCTTGCCGCTGCCGGTCGGGCCGGTCACCAGGATCATTCCGTACGGGCGCTTGATGGCATCGAGCATGATCTGCTGCTGATCCGGCTCGTAACCCAGCGCCTCGATGCCCAGCTTGACGCCGGCCGCGTCGAGAATGCGCAGCACGATCTTCTCGCCGTAGAGCGTCGGCAGCGTGCTGACCCGGAAGTCGATGGCGCGGCTCTTCGACAAGGTCAGCTTCATGCGCCCGTCCTGCGGCACCCGCTTTTCCGAGATGTCGAGGCGCGAAATCACCTTGATGCGCGATGCCATCTTGTCCTTGATGACGAGCGGCGGCTGGGCGACTTCCTTCAGTATGCCGTCGAGGCGGTAGCGAATGCGATAGAACTTTTCGTAGGGCTCGAAATGGATGTCAGACACCCCGGCACCGATCGCATCGAGCAGGATTTTCTGGATGTACTTGACGACAGGCGCGTCCTCGACGTCGGGATTGGCTTCGTCCTCGACGAGCGCCGGCGTGCCTTCCTGCAGGTCGATTTCGAGATCTTCGGTGCTGACCAGATCCTTGAGATTCTGGCCCATCGACTCGACGACCTTGGCGATCGCCTGGCCAAGCTTGTCGTCCTCGACGACGACGGCGTGGATAATGAGATTAGTCTTGAACCGGACCTCGTCGAGCGCCTGCAGGTTGGCCGGGTCGGAGACGGCGACGAACAAGACATTGCCGCGCTTTTGCAGCGGCAGAACCCGTCGGATCGCGGCGATCTTCGGGTCAACGAGCTCCTTGTTGATATGGTCGAGATCGAAGCCGCTCAAATCGAACAGCGGGGCGCCAAAGGCGCGCGAAGCGAATACCGCGAGCTGCGAGGCGGTCATCCGCTTGCTGATCAGAACCTGTTCGACGAAGCCGAGGCTGGCCGCCTTCGCCTGGCCATGCAACGCATCGGCGTCGTATTCCGACAACAAACCCTGCTGGACCATCGCCCGGGCGAGGCCGCTGATGTTACGGGTTGCCGCGTGCGTTGCCATGGTCAGTAGGCCAATTGGGGTCGGATGTGCGAGCTCCCCCGCTTTGTCTTTATTCCAGGGGCATATAAGTTAGCTTATCGATGATGCCTGCTCCCCGGTGGTTTGTAAAGGCGCGGCCGGGGCACGGCCGACCGGAGGCAGCAGCTTGACGACCTTGATCGCCCGATCCTGCACCTGCAGCACTTCGATCCCCTGGCCCGCAAGCCGGAAACTGATGCCCGAATCGGGGATTTCGCCCAGATATTCGACGATCAGCCCGTTGAGGGTTTTCGGGCCCTCGAGTGGGAACTCGGTGCCGAGCTTGCGGTTGAGCATGCGCAGCGGGGCCACGCCGTCGACGACGACGCTGCCGTCGGCTTCGCGGCGAAACACGTCCGACCCGCCGGGGCCCTGCGTGGTGAACTCGCCGACGATCTCCTCCAGTATGTCCTCGATCGACACCAGGCCCTGCAGCTCGCCGTATTCGTCGACGACCAGCCCGATGCGCTGCCGGTCGGCCTGGAATTGATGGAGCTGAGTCAACAACGGCGTTCCGGCGGGAATGAAGTAGGGAGCGCGCAGGATCGCGCGCAGCTGATCGGCGTCGATCTCATCGGCCTGCCGAAGGCGAAGCACCTGCTTCAAGTGCAGTAGTCCGACGATGTTGTCCAATGCGCCTTCATACACCGGCAGCAACGTGTGATAGCTGGTCGCGATCTGCTGCGCGAGCAGCGCCGGCTTGTCGGTCAGGTCGAGCGCTTCGATCTGGTTGCGCGGCGTCATGACGTCGTCGACGCTGACCGATGCCAGATCGAACAGGTTGGCGAGCATCGCGCGATGCTTGCCGCGGAAAAAATGGCCCTCCAGCACGAGGCTGCGCACTTCCTCCTGCGACAGCCGCGCCTCGACTTCGTCGCCGGGCCGCAAGCCCAGCAGCATGAGCAGACCCTGTACGAACAGGTTGACGAACCATACGATGGGGTACGACAGCCGCAGCATCGGCGCGAGCAGGAACCCGACCGGCGGCGCGATGCGATCGGCGTACGCGGCGCCGACGACCTTGGGGGTGATCTCCGAAAAGATCAGTATCGCGAGCGCGATCGCGACGCCGCCGATCATCAGTGATACCTCGCCCTGCCCGAACAGGCGCGTGGTGATCACCGCCGTCAATGTGGTCGCGATCGCGTTGATCAGCGTATTGCCGAGGAGGATGACGCCGAGCAGCTTGTCGGTGCGGGCGAGGAGCCCGAGCACGACCTTCGCGCCGCGTTCGCCGCGCTGTGCCTTGAGGCGCAGCCGATGCCGGTTGACCGCCATCATCGCCGTCTCGGCAATCGAGAAAAAGCCCGAAACCGCAAGCAGCGCAACCAGCGCGAAGACCAGCGTCGACAGCGGAATGTCGTCCAAGCAGCGCGCGCCGTGAAATGACGGCGACCAGTATTTGGCGCCCCGGGTGCGCTGTCAAGGCGAGCGCGCGCCGTCAGCGGTGCAGGATCACCTCGAGCACGAACTTGCTGCCCAAATAGGCGAGAAGCAAGAGCCCGCTGCCGGCGAGAATCCAGCGCAGCGCAATCCGTCCACGCCAGCCGTAGCGATAGCGTCCGACGAGGAGCGCGCCGAAGACCAGCCAGGCGAGCACCGAGAACACCGTCTTGTGCGTCAGCGTCAACGGCTTGCCGAACAATTCCTCGGAGAAAACGATGCCGCTCAGCAAGGTCAGCGTCAGCAGCGCGTATCCGAGGCCGACCAGCCGGAACAGGAAGCGTTCGAGCGTCAGGAGCGGCAGCATCGGACCCGCGCCGCGCGCGGCCAGGCCGCGATGCAGCCGGCGCTCGAGGCTCATCAGTAACAGCGCTTGCAGCGCCGCAACGATCAGCAGCGCATAAGCGGCCAACGCCACCGCGATGTGCAGGGCGGCCCAGGGTTCGTCGGTGAGCGAGAGCGGGTGCGGATTCGCGAACAGTGGCGGCAGCACGACCGCCGCCGCCGCGACCGGCAGTGCGATGACCGCGACGCCTGGCAGCGCACCCGAGCGCGAACCCACCCACGTGAACAGCGCGATCAGCCCGGCGACCGCGGACAGCGCGTTGGCGAGGCTCAAATCGGGGCCGCGGTCGGTGAACACCACGGCGGAAACCAGTATCGCATGGCCGGCGAGCGCAACCGCGGGAAGCCAGCGCGCGACGGTTTCTGTGCCGGGGGAGGTGCGCTCTGGCGCTTGCGCGAGTTGCCGCCATGCAAGCCACGCGGCGGCCAAGTAGGCGGCGACGACCGACGGGTAGAGTAAAATCATGCTTGTTTTTTTCCAGTTTACACCAAGGCCGCGTTGCCTCCCGGCTTCCGCGACGCGAACGATACGACAATGCTCGACAATCTGACCCAGCGGCTCGGTCGCGTCGCCAAGACGCTGCGCGGTGAGGCGCGGCTTACCGACGCCAACATCCAGGAAGCGCTGCGCGAAGTCAGGATGGCGCTGCTCGAGGCCGACGTCGCGCTGCCTGTCGTGCGCGAATTCATCGCGATCGTGCGCGAAAAGGCAATTGGCAACGACGTCGCGACATCGCTGACGCCGGGACAGGCCCTGGTCGCCATCGTCCAGCGCGAGCTGACGCGGTTGATCGGTGGTCCGGCGGCGCCGCTCGATCTCGCCGTCGTGCCGCCCGCGGTGATCCTGCTTGCGGGCCTGCAAGGCGCCGGCAAGACGACAAGCGCAGGCAAGCTGGCGCGGCTGTTGCGTCAGGACATGCGCAAGAAGGTGCTGCTGGTGAGCTGCGACGTCTATCGGCCGGCGGCGATCGCGCAGCTTGAAACGCTGGCCGGCCAGGTCGGCGTCGATTTCTTTCCGTCGTCGACCGACCAGGAGCCGGTAGGAATCGCACTCGCGGCGGTCGACTGGGCGCGGCGGCACTATCACGACGTCGTCGTGGTCGATACTGCCGGCCGTCTCGCCGTCGACGACGCGATGATGCGC
The DNA here is from genome assembly GCA_040005975.1 of Betaproteobacteria bacterium. Taxonomy (GTDB): domain Bacteria; phylum Pseudomonadota; class Gammaproteobacteria; order Burkholderiales; family Casimicrobiaceae; genus PALSA-1003. The sequence continues at coordinate 6,731 of JBDTXW010000051.1, forward strand.
GAGATCGCCGCGCTGCACGCCGCGGTGAAACCGGTCGAGACGCTGTTCGTCGTCGACGCGATGCAGGGTCAGGACGCCGTCAATACGGCGAAGGCTTTCGGCACGACGCTGCCGTTGACCGGCGTCGTCTTGACCAAGCTCGACGGTGACGCACGCGGTGGCGCGGCGCTTTCGGTGCGGCAGGTGACCGGTGCGCCGATAAAGTTCGTCGGCGTCTCCGAAAAGCTCGACGGGCTGGAAGTCTTCCATCCCGAGCGCATGGCTTCGCGCATCCTCGGCATGGGCGACATGCTTGGCCTGATCGAGGAAGCGCACCGGCAGGTCGATCTCGCCGATGCGCAGAAGCTCGCGAAAAAGGTCAAGTCCGGCAAGGGCTTCGACCTCGACGATTTCAAGGCGCAAATCGGACAGATGCGCAAGATGGGCGGCATGCAGGGTCTGATCGACAAGCTGCCCGGCGAACTTGCGCGCGCCGCGCAGGGCAATCAGGTCGACGATCGCGCGATTCGCCGGCTCGAAGGAATCATTAACGCGATGACACCAGCCGAACGAGCGAAGCCGGAGATCCTGAAGGCTTCGCGCAAGCGGCGGATCGCCGCCGGCGCCGGCGCATCGGTGCAGGAAGTCAATCGCCTGCTCGCGCAGTTCGAGCAAACGCAGAAAATGATGAAAATGGTCGCCAAGGGCGGTATGCAGAAGATGATGCGGGGCCTCAAGGGAGCCTTTCCCGGTCTGCGGTAGGTACCTTAAGCGACGCGCGGCAACCATTGCGGGCAGCGCATATTTCGTCGTATAATCAATGTCTTTTTTCAGGCTCAACCCGGGACTTTTGCCATGGTCGTGATCAGACTCGCTCGAGGCGGCGCCAAGAAGCGTCCGTTCTACAACGTCGTCGTCGCCGATTCGCGCAACCGCCGCGACGGACGGTTCATCGAGCGCGTCGGCTTTTACAACCCGATCGCCGGCGAGGGCCAGGAAAGCCTGCGCCTGTCGCTCGACCGTATCGAGCACTGGACGCATCAGGGCGCCAAGGTATCGGAGACCGTCGCGGGCCTGGTCAAGCGGGCCTCCGCGGCGAAGCCTGCGGCGGCCGCTGCCCCTGCCGCTGGCTAGCCAGCGCGACGCGTACGGCGAAGACGCTGGCGCGCCGGCAGACATCGTCGTGATGGGGCGCTTGCTCGCGCCTTTCGGCATCAAGGGATGGGTCAAGCTGAAGCCATTTACCGCGGCGCCGGAAACGCTGCTCGCGTACAAGACCTGGTGGCTCGCGCCGGCTGAGGGCAAGGACGCATGGTCGGCATATCGCGTCAACGAGGCGCAGGTGCACGGCGCCACGATCATCGCCGCGATCGAAGGCGTGGCGACCCGCGAAGCGGCGCAGGCGCTGCGTGGCTTCGTGGCCGGTGTGCCGCGCTCTTTGCTGCCGAAGGCCGCGCCGGATGAGCATTACTGGGCCGACCTGATCGGGTTCGTCGTCGTCAATCGCGCAGCGCAGACGCTGGGCAGAGTTGTTGGATTGCTGGACACCGGTGCGCATCCTGTGCTGCGGGTCGAGCGCGACGACGTTGAGCGGCTGATCCCGGTCGTGCCCGCCTATGTCGATGCGATCGATCCGGCGGCGGGCCGGATCGTCGTGGACTGGTTGGAAGACTATTGAAGCAAGGACGCGGCAAGACAGGACACGACGGAGCCGCGGCGAATATGGCGCGGATCGAGGTCATCACGCTGTTCCCGGAGATGGTGCAGGGCGCGGCGGCCTATGGCGTCATGGGACGCGCGCTCGAGCGCGGGATCTGGACGCTTGCCTGCCGCAATCCGCGCGATTTCGCGACCGACAGCTACAAAACGGTCGATGACCGGCCGTATGGCGGCGGGCCGGGCATGGTGATGCGAGCAGAGCCGCTGATACGCGCGCTGGATGCGGCGCGGCAGGGAATGCATGCGGCGGGCATCGATGGCGCGCCGGTCGTCTACTTGTCGCCGCAAGGCGAACCGCTGCGCCATGCGCGCGTGGCCCGGCTCGCTGCCGGGCCGGGGCTGATATTGCTGGCGGGACGCTATGAAGGGATTGACGAGCGACTGCTCAAGCGGGAGATCGACCTCGAGGTTTCAATCGGGGATTTCGTCGTGTCGGGGGGCGAATTGCCCGCGCTGCTGCTGATCGATGCGATCGTGCGCCAGCTTCCGGGCGTGCTGAACGACGTGCAGTCGAACGTCGAGGAATCGTTCGTCGATGGGCTGCTCGATTGTCCGCATTACACGCGGCCCGAGCAGTTCGCGGGCGGCGCGGTACCGGCGGTGCTGCTGTCCGGCAACCACGCGGAGATCGCGCGCTGGCGGCGCAAGCAGTCGCTGGGGCGGACCTGGCTGCGGCGGCCGGACTTGCTGGCGGGGAAAGCCCTGTCGGCGGAAGATGCGAAGTTGCTGGAGGAATTCAAGCACGAAGGCAGTGACGAGCTGGCGAGCGGCAACAGCTAGCTCTTAAGCATTGCGAAGAACGAAGTATTGACAACAAACGGCGCGCATCAGGTGGCGACCTGCGCTGCGCGCCAGGCCAACGGCCGGAACACATTGATCAAGGAGCCACGCATGAACATCATCGATACGCTGGAAAAGGAAGAAATCGCCCGCCTGGGCAAGACGGTGCCGGAGTTCGCGCCGGGTGACACCGTGATCGTCAACGTGAACGTCGTCGAAGGCGAGCGCAAGCGCGTGCAGGCCTACGAAGGCGTAGTCATCGCCAAGCGCAACCGCGGGCTCAACTCGTCGTTCGTCGTGCGCAAGATCTCGAGCGGCGAAGGCGTCGAGCGCTCGTTCCAGACCTATTCGCCGCTGATCGCCAGCGTCGAAGTCAAGCGCAAAGGGGACGTCCGCCGCGCCAAGCTCTACTATCTGCGCGACCGGTCCGGCAAATCGGCGCGAATCCGTGAAAAGCTCGCCCACCGCGAGGACAAGTCGGGCGAATAGGCTTTAGCACCTCGCTGAAAAAGCGGCCTCAGGGCCGCTTTTTTCATTGGAGCGACAGATCCGCAAACCAGGCGCGCGAACGAACCGGGCGCGCCGGCGCGGGTCGGGCGCTGCCGCACAGCGGCACCCGCTGCCGCGGCGGGTACGGCGGAAGTTGGCATTTTGCGCTGCAATTATCGATAACTTGCATTGTGCAGCCATTTACCGGAATATTCCAACGTCAGATTGCGCCCATTTTCCTTGCAGCGATGAAGGCAACGCTCTACGAAGCACTCGGAGTACCGCAGCTCGCACCGGACGAGGAGGTGCGGGCCGCGCTGCGTCGTCTGATCCGAAAATATTATGCCAAAACGCGCGACGGCCAAGGCAACGTCGAAGAGGCCCTGCGTTTCATCAATCATGCCAGCCGCATACTCAGCGATCCGGGTCACAGGCAGCATTACGATCAGGAACTCGCGGTCACTGCCGAGGCCGACACCGAGCAGCGCATTTCGCGCTTCGTCAGCAACGTCACGGGCGTCGCCGAGCAGGGGACGGGAACAGGGACGCACGATGATGAGGTCATCGAGGCCGCGGACGAGAAGATCCTGACGATGCCGGCGACGGCGTCGGAGAAAACCCCGCACCACCCGGGGCTTACCGAGCCAGTCGCTTCGTTCGGGCGTTCGGCGATGGGTCAGCTTGCGCTCTGCCTTCTGTTCGGCGCGTTCATCGCCGGGGCGATCGTGTTCGTGACCCCGGCCGACTCGGTGCTGGTCGCCAAGCAGGTCCTGGTCTGGCTGACACTGCTATTGCTGGTGCTTTCGCTGGTCTACGGCGTCGTCCACGGCCTGTCGTGGCTGCGGCGCAGTCGCGTCCCGCATGTTGCGGCGCTGATTCCGCAGACCGATCTCGCGATTCTCAACTGGCGCCGTGAAAAAAGTGTTTTCCTGGGCACCGACGCGCCGCAGGAAGACGCGAGCTGGATCTTTCAGCTGCGCATGGCCGAGCTCGAACGGGCGAAGTCGGGACGCACCAGCGAACCGCGTCCGTGGAACCGCCTGGCAGCGCGCCTGTTCGACTACGCGATCTGGGGACTGGTACTCGCACTGCTGTTGTCGGAGTTACACGGCGCCGGCATCGTGGGCGACGAGGTCGCATTCTGGCTCGGCCATCCGCTGCTGGCGCCGATGCTGATCACGCTCGCCTGGATTCCGATCGAGGCGCTGCTGATCGCATCGCTGCAGCAGACGCCGGGCAAATGGCTGTTCGGCGTCTATCTGCAGTTCTCGATCAGCAATGCCTACGCCCGGCGCGACGTGCGCGCGCAACTGGAGCGCGCACTGCGGCGCTCGTTTCACGTCTGGTGGGCCGGTATCGCCTGCGGATTTCCGCTGCTCGCTCCGGTACTGATCGCGCTGGCTTACGAGAAACTCGCGCGGGACGGCGAAACGAGCTGGGATTTCGCCGAAGACTGCCTGGTGACGCACAGCCCACCGGGGATCCTGAATACCGTCACCGGCGTCGTCGGCCTGGCGGCGATGCTATGGCTGTATGGCGTCGCGTGGCACGAGCCGATGACCGAGTCGATCGTCACAGCGAAGCGCGTGGTTGCCGGATGGACACCTTCGGCGCCGGCGCTGCTGCGACGCGGCTTCCAGGGCGACGTCGGCAAGATCGGATCGATCGATCGCGCGCAGGTACTCACTGCGGGCGGCGTGCCCGACCTGGACACCGGCACCGTCAACGATGCAGATACGACGGCGCTGTTTGCCAACCGGCAGGCGAGGCTCGCGCTGCTTCGCGGCGAAGGGCCGCGCATGCTGAACGCGGGCAACTGGCGGCGAGCCGCCGAATTGTGCCGGGCCTGGTCAGATCTGGAATTCTGGAATGCCGAACCCTGGCGCTGCCTGGGCTACTCGCTGCAGGCGCAGGGCTTCCACCAGGAAGCGATCGCCGCGTTTCGCCGGGCCGCGCAATACGACCCGCTTGACAGCACGCTGGATGCGGCGATCGACAAGAGTCAGCGCGGCATCGTCGTCGACTTCCTCAACCGCTACCGCCGCTAGCACGGTCCCCTGCTGCGGCGCCCAGCGCCTTGGTTGCGCTAAAGTCGTCCTCAGGTTCCCTCAGTTGCCCTCAGCCGCCGGCGCTTCGGCCTGCGCGGCCATCTCGCGGCGCACCGCCTCCATGTCGAGCGCCTTGGCAGCGCTCAAGACCTGATCGAACGCGCTGGCGGGTAGCGCCCCGGCCTCGGCAAACACGATGACGTTGTCGCGAAAGATCATCAGCGTCGGGATCGATCGGATATTGAAGTGTCCCGCCAGCTCCTGCTGGTCCTCGGTGTTCACTTTGGCAAACCTGACATCGGGATACTTCGCCGCCGCAGCGGCAAACACCGGCGCGAAGGCGCGGCATGGCGCGCACCACGGTGCCCAGAAATCGACCACCGCAAACGGATGATCGTTGATCGATTCCGCAAAGTTCTCGCGGGTCAGCTCGATTATCTGCGCCGTGTCGGCCATCACGTTCGCTATCGATAGGGAGACGGATTACCGCGCTAGCGCACGCGCCGCTTATTTGCGACGCAGCAGAAAAAAGAACGCGCCATTCTGCTCGCCGTGCTGCAGGAGTTGATTGCCCGTCTGCCGGGCGAACGCCTCGAAGTCGCGAACCGATGCCGGGTCGGTCGCCAGGATGCGCAGAACCTGGCCGCTCGACATGTCGTTGAGCGCCTTCTTGGTGCGCAGAATCGGCAAAGGGCAGTTCAGGCCCCGGGCGTCGACTTCGCGTTCGAATTGCAGCGTCTGTTCCATCATCGATCCAATTCGCTAAGAGGCGAGCCGGCGCGCACCCAGCTGGCGATTCCGCCGGCGAGATTGCACGCACGGCCAAAGCCGCGTTGCGCCAGATAGGAGCAGGCTTGCGCCGAGCGCGCACCCGACTGACAAACCAAGACGATGGGCGCGTCGCTGTCGAGCTCCGACAGCCGCGCCGGCAAGGTCGACAGCTCGATGTGCAGCGCGCCGCCTATCGTCCCGCGCGACACCTCGACCGCAGTGCGCACGTCGACGACCCGAGGCGCCTGCCCGCTTTCGAGAAGCCGCCGCAGTTCCGCCGCATCGATCGTCTGAAACATCGGGGCACTCGATCAAACGTCTAAGTATAGCAACGATCGGTAGCGCCCCGCACCGCGGCTTCAGCGCCGCAACCGCGCCAGGAGCGCGCTGGTCGAGCGTCCGGCCAGCAGCGGTATCGCCTCGAAGCGTCCGCCCCACCCGACGACTTCGGCGGCGCCGACCGTCGTTGCGGCACTGTAGTCGCTCCCCTTGACGATGACGTCGGGATGGCATTCCAGCACCAGCTTGAGCGGAGTGTCCTCGTCGAACGCAATGGCCAGCGTCACCGCTTCGAGCGCGGCGAGGACCGCGATGCGGTCGTCGAGCGGATTGATCGGCCGGTCGCCGTCTTTGCCGAGGCGGCGCGACGATGCGTCGCTGTTGACGCCGACGACCAGGGACGCGCCCAGCCGACGCGCATGGTCGAGGTAGGTGACGTGACCCCGATGCAGGATGTCGAACACGCCGTTGGTGAACACCAGCGGCCGCGGCAGCGCGGCAATCTGCGCCGCGCGGGTTGCCGGCTGCGCGATCTTGGATGCGAACGTCGGTGCCTGCGTCGCCTCCGGGGCGGAAGACGTGCTCAACTTATGTATTCGAACACCTTGACGACGCGCTGCACGCCGCTGATCGTGCGCGCGGTCTCGGCGGCAGCGTCGCCCTCATCGCGCCGCACGACGCCCATCAGATAGACGACGCTGCGCTCGGTGACTACCTTGACGTGATTGATCTGGAACTTGCGCGCCTCGACGAATCGGGCCTTGACCTTCGACGTGATCAGCGTGTCGTTGGTGCGGGCCGACAGCGAGCTGGTCGGACCGATGACGAGCTCGTTTTGCACCACTCGCACCTTCGACATCGACCGCGCAATCTGCGCCACGTCGTTCTTCGCGGTCTCGGTCGGGACTTCGCCCGTCAGCAGCACGATGCCGTTGTAGCTCGTGACGTTGACGTGCAGATCGGACTTGAGGCGATCGGCGATCTGGGCAATCGCCTTGTCCTCGATCAACTCGTCGTCGAGCTGTGCACCGGTCGTGCGCCGGTCGGTGGCGATCTGTGCGGTCGCGATGACACCGGTGATCGCCAGCGGAATGCAGCCGTTGAGGAGCGTCGCACCCGCGGCGAGCGATACGGTCGCCGCGATATGCAGGATGGCGTCAAACTTCATGATTCCTCTCATTTCCCCGGGATTCAGCTCTCTTCGCCGAGCAGGTTCGTGTCGATCGCATCGCACAGGCAGTGAATCGTCAGCAGGTGCACCTCCTGAATGCGCGCGGTCACTGCGTGCGGCACGCAGAGGTGGACATCGACGCCGGTAAGGAGTTCACCGATGCGGCCGCCACCCTTGCC
>JBDTXW010000052.1:0-13988 GCA_040005975.1 Betaproteobacteria bacterium
TGGTGCGCCACTTGTCCATCGCCAGCGCCGACGCCATCACGCCGCTGCCGGTGTACGGAATGCGCAGGACTTCGAGCGCGCCCTGCACGGTGCCGTCTTCGCCGAAACGGCCGTGCAGCGCGATGAACGCGCGCGCAAATCCCTCCCGCTCGATCTCGTAGAGCGAGCGCTCGGCCGGGTCGAATGCATGCGCATCGATGCCCTGGCCCAGCAGCGCGGCCAGCACCGCGTTGCCGGACAGGAGCGAGATCTCGCGCTCGGAGCTCGGCCCGCCCATCAACACGGCCACCTTGCCGAATTCATCGGTGTGATTCATCCGCGGCAACCCGCGGCATCGAGTCGATGGGCCGCTTCGCCCTCCCGCACCGGCCGCTGCGCGCGACCGCGTCGGGCTCGCCCCGTAAGAACCGCGACCTTGCCGAACTCGCTCATCGGGGCTCCCCGATGATGCGGACTTCCGGTTCCAGATCGACGCCGGTTTGGCGCCGGACGACATCGCGGACGTGCCCGATCAGCGCCTCGACGTCGGCTGCGGTCGCCCCGCCTTCGGCGTTGACGATGAAATTCGCGTGCTTTTCCGAAACGCGGGCGCCGCCGATCGCATACCCTTTGAGCCCGCAGCTCTCGATCAGGCGTGCCGCATGATCGCCTCGCGGATTGCGGAACACCGACCCCGCGTTCGGCAGGCCGAGCGGCTGTGTGGCGATCCGTTGCGTCAGCAGTGCCTTGATGCGGCCGCGCGCATAGGCACCGTTTCCCTGCGGAAAGTCGAACCACGCCGCGGTGAAGGCGACGTCGGCTGGTCCGCGGCGGCTGGCGACACTACGGTAGCCGACGATGTAGTCCTGCGGCGAGCGGCGCTCGAAAGCACCCTGCCGCGTCAGCACTTCGACTTGAACGACGTTGTCCCAGGTTTCGCCGCCATAGCAGCCGGCGTTCATCGCCAGCGCACCGCCGATCGTGCCTGGAATGCCGGAGAGGAACTCCGCCTCGGCCCGGTCGTGCAGCGCGGCGTAGCGCGAGACCTTCGGACTGGCGACCCCCGCCTCGGCGCGAAGCCATCCGCCATCGAAGCCGATCTCGTTTAACGCCGCGTGCAGCAGCAGGACGGTGCCGCGCACACCGCCGTCTCGCACCAGGAGGTTGCTGCCCAGCCCGATGACCATCACCGGCTCGCCGCCGGGAAGCTGCCGGACGAAGGCAGCGAGGTCCGCGCGGTCGGCCGGAATAAACGCGAAATCGGCAGCGCCACCGCAGCGCCAGCTCGTGTGCCTCGCCAGCGGCTCGTCGCGGCGCAGTTCGCCGCGCAGGCCCGCGAATCGCAGCGGTTCGAGCATCATCATGCAGGCACCAGTTGTTGGGCCACGGTGCCAATCGATCCGGCGCCCATCGTGAGCACGATGTCGCCGGCAACGGCGACGGCGCGTATCGCCTCCGCCATCGCCGCGACATCGTCGACGAACACAGGCTCGATTCTTCCGGCGACCCGCAAGGCCCGCGCCAGTGCGCGCCCGTCCGCCGCGACGATCGGCGGTTCGCCCGCCGCGTATACCTCGCCCAGCACCAGCACGTCGGCCGTCGCCAGCACGGCGACGAAGTCCTCAAACAAATCGCGCGTACGCGTGTAGCGATGCGGCTGGAACGCGAGCACGAGCCTGCGCCCGGGAAAGCTGCCGCGCACGGCGGCGATCGTCGCCGCCATTTCGGCGGGATGATGGCCGTAATCGTCGATCAGCATGAACGTCCCGCCGCCGGCAAGCGCGACGTCGCCGTGCCGCTGGAACCGGCGGTCGACGCCCTTGAATTCGGCCAGCGCCTTGGCGATCGCCGCGTCGGTGACGCCGGTCTGGCGGCCGACCGCGATCGCGGCGAGCGCGTTCTGCACGTTGTGAACGCCGGCCAGGTTGAGATCGACCGGCAGGTCAGACCCGGCGCCGGTGGCGACGAAGCGCATCCGCCCTGCCGCGTACGCGATGTCGACCGCCCGCAGTTGCGCGTCGGGATGGACGCCGTATCCGACGGTCGGCTTGGCGATCGCCGGCATGATGTCGCGGACGTTGGCGTCGTCGACGCAGAGCACCGCGACACCGTAGAACGGCAGGCGCTGCACGAAATTGACAAATGCTTCCTTGAGCCGCGCAAAGTCCTGGCCGTAGGTATCCATGTGGTCGGCGTCGATATTGGTCACGACGGCGACGACCGGCTGCAGCACCAGGAAGGACGCATCGGACTCGTCGGCCTCGGCGACCAGGAAATCGCCTTTGCCCAGGCGCGCGTTGACTCCGGCCGAAAGCAGCCGGCCGCCGATGACGAACGTCGGGTCGAGCCCGCCCTCGGCCAGCACACTGGCGATGAGGCTGGTCGTCGTCGTCTTGCCGTGCGTACCGGCGACCGCGATGCCCTGCTTCAGTCGCATCAATTCGGCCAGCATCAGTGCGCGCGGCACGACGGGTACGCCGCGCTCACGCGCGGCCAGGACTTCGGGGTTGTCGGGGGCGACCGCGGTCGACACGACGACGACGTTGGCCCCGGCGACGTTGCTCGCGTCGTGCCCGGCGGCGATGCGCGCGCCGAGTTCGCCCAAGCGCCGCGTTGTGGCGGTGAGCGCGACATCCGAGCCGCTGACCTCGTAGCCCTGCGTCAGCAGCACCTCGGCGATGCCGCTCATGCCCGCGCCGCCGATGCCGACGAAGTGCACGCGCTTGACCTTGAACTTCACGCCGTTGGCCTTCGCGCCAGCGCGATGCAGGCGTCGGCGACACGGTCGCTCGCGTCGGTGCGGCCGACGCGGCGCGCCGCGATCGCCATCGCGAGCAGCCGACCGCGGCTCAAGCCCCGGATGAGGTCGGCGAGCGACGGCGCCGTCATCGCGGATTGACGCAACATGATCGCTGCGCCGGCGTCGACCAGGAATTGCCCGTTGTGAGCCTGCTCGTTGGCAAATGCCCCGGGCAGCGGCACGATCACGCTGCAGACACCGACCGCGGCGAGCTCGGAAATCGTCAGTGCGCCACCGCGGCAGATGACCAGATCGGCATCGGCGTAGTGGCGTGCGATGTCGTCGATGAACGGCAGGCAGACCGCCTCGACGCCCGCCGCCTCGTAGGCGCGCCGCAGTGCGTCGATATGGCGTTCGCCCGCCTGGTGCACGACATGCGGCCGTAACTCGCGGTCGATCAGGGCGAGCGCGGCCGGAACACGTTCGTTCAATGCGGTGGCGCCCAGGCTGCCGCCGACGACCAGCAAGGTTAGCGTTCCGTGCCTTCCGGCAAAGCGTTGCTCGGGTGGCGGCACCGCGACGATATCCTCGCGCAGCGGATTGCCGACCCACTCGACCTTGGCGGCGTGCTTGTTGCCCAGCGCACCGGGAAATCCGAGCAGGATGCGGTCGGCGCCGTAGGCTAGGATTCGGTTGGCGAGTCCTGCGACGGCATTCGCGTCATGAATCAGCAAGGGCCGGTTGCACGCAACCGCCATCAGCGCTCCCGGAAACGAGACGAAGCCGCCGAGCCCGAGCACGACGTCGGGCGAGCGCCGGCGGATGATGCTGAAGCTCTGCCAGAATGCCGACAGCAGCGCGAACGGGCCCAGCAGCAGCCGTTTCAGTCCCTTGCCGCGAACGCCGGCGAAGCGAATCGCCTCGTAGTCGATGCCGTGCTGCGGCACGAGTCTCGACTCGATGCCGTCGCGCGTGCCCAGCCAGAAGACGTGCCAGCCCTTGGCCAGCAGTCGTGCCGCGACCGCGAGTCCGGGAAAGGCGTGGCCTCCGCTACCGCCGGTCGTGATCATCACGGTGCCGGTCATGCGGTGAACCCGCGGAGCAAGCGACGATTCTCATAGTCGACTCGCAGCAGGATCGCCAGCGCGATGCAGTTGGCGACGACGCCGCTGCCGCCGAACGACAGCAGCGGCAGCGTCAGACCCTTTGTCGGCAGCACGCCCATGTTGACGCCGATATTGATGAACGTCTGCACGCCGAGCCACAGGCCGATTCCGTGCGCGACCAGCGCCGCGAACGGCCGCTCGAGGCGAGCCGCCTGCCTGCCGATCGCGTAGGCGCGCACCAGCAGCCACGCGAATAAGGCGATCACCAGCGCAACGCCGACGAAGCCGAGCTCCTCGGCGATGACCGCCAACAGGAAATCGGTGTGCGCTTCGGGCAGATAGAGAAGCTTTTCCACGCTGGCGCCGAGCCCGACGCCGAACCACTCGCCGCGACCGAAGGCGATCAGCGAATGCGACAACTGGTACCCCTTGCCCAGTGGATCCGACCAAGGGTCGAGAAAGCCGGTGAAGCGCTGCAGGCGGTAGGGTGCGGCCCAGATCAGGATCCACAAGGTGACGGGAAGCAGGAATCCGAGGCCGATCAGCAACCGCCAGTCGAGGCCGCCCAGGAATAGGATGCCGAACGCGATCGCGACGATCACGACGCAGGCGCCGAAGTCGGGCTCCTGCAGCAACAGCGCGCTAACTGCCACCATCACCGCAAGCAGCGGCAGAAAGCCGCGCAGCAGCGTCTGCCTCAGCGGTTGCTCGGCGTGCAGGAACGCCGCCTTGCGCAGCGCGTAGCTCGCCGCATAAAGCACGACGGCAAGCTTCATCAGCTCGGAGGGCTGCAGGTTGACGACGTACAGAGATAGCCAGCGCTTGCTTCCGTTGACGCTTTTGCCGATACCGGGAATCAGTACGGCGATCAGCAGCGCGGCGCCGGCGATGAAAAGATACGGCGCCAGTCGCTGCCAGACCTTGAGGGGGATCTGGAAGGCGAACAGCGCGGCGATCAGGCCGATGGCGACGAACAGCGCATGGCGAACCAAAAAATACCAGGGCCGATAACCGGTGTATGCGAGTGTTTCCGCGGTGGCGATCGACGCCGAATAGACCATGACCAGGCCCAGCGCCAGCAGCATCAGCGCCGACCAGGCGAGCGAGGCGTCGTAGGCGGGCATCGCGCGGCTCTCGCGCGGCGCCGCGGCGATCGACGATAGCCGGGGCAACGCCGCGAAGAAGCCCGCGTCTCTAGGCATGCGCGGCCTCGCGCTCGTGTGCGGCGACCGCGGCCTTGAAGCGATCCCCGCGCTCGATGTAATCGCGGAACATGTCGAGGCTCGCGCACGCCGGCGACAGCAGCACGGCGTCGCCGGGGACGGCGCGCGCGATCGCGCGCGAGATCGCCACTTCGAGCGCAGGCGCGAATTCGACGACCACATCGGCGCCGGACAGCGCCGCGGCAATTGCCGGCGCATCGCGGCCGAGCAGGATCACCGCGCGGCAATGGCTGCTTACATCGGCCTTCAGCGGCGCGAAGTCCTGGCCCTTGCCGTCGCCGCCGGCGATCAGCACGGCCGGGCGGCTCAAGCCCTCGAGCGCGGCCTGCGTGGCAGCGACCGTCGTTGCCTTGGAATCGTTGACGAACAACACGCCGCCGATTTCGGCGACGCGCTCCATCCGGTGCGGCAGGCCACGGAACGCACTGAGCGCGGCGATCACCTTGCGGTCGATCTTGGCCACCGACGAAATGAGCGCCAGCGCCGCGAGCGCGTTCTGCGCGTTGTGCCCGCCCACGAGCGCAAGCTCGTTCGCCGCGATCAGCAGCGCTCCGCCGCGCGCGAGCCAAGGCGATCCGCCGCGCTGGACGAGGCCCCAGTCGAGCTCGGCTTCGGGAATGCCCGCACCGAAGGTCTGGACGACACGGCCTGGAAGGCGCATCGCCAGCGACCGCGGGTCGTCGCGGTTCAAAATCTGCTCGCCGGTGCCGGCGAATATCCGCGCCTTGGCGCGCGCATAAGCGTCGATTCCGGCGTAGCGATCGAGATGATTGGCGGTCACGTTGAGAACCGTCGCCGCCGTCGGCCTGAGACTTGCCGTCGTCTCGAGCTGGAAGCTGGACAACTCGAGGACGAACACATCGGGCCACGGCGCACCGCGCTCGTGCGCGGCAAGCACGTCGAGCACCGGTTCGCCAATGTTGCCGACGACGGCGGCGTCCAGGGCGGCAGCGCGGGCGAGCTCACCGCACAGCGCCGCGACCGTCGTCTTTCCGTTCGAGCCGGTGATCGCCAGCACGCGTTGCGCAGGCCGCAGCGCGCGCGCAAAAAGCTCGATATCGCCGACCAGCTCGACGCCCCGCGCCACTGCGGCGGCGATCGGCGGCTGCTCCTTCGCCAGCCCCGGACTGAGGACGATCATCGAGGCGTCGGCCAGCGTGGTATCGGTGATCGGTCCGCGCAGCAGCGGGACGCGCGGCAGCTCGGCGGCCAGTGTGGCGGCGAACGGCGGTTCGGCGCGCGTGTCGGCGACGGTGACGCGCACGCCATGACGCGCCGCCCAGCGCGCGGCCGATAGCCCGGTCAGGCCGAGGCCCAGCACGACGACATGGCGATTCTTCATCGTCATCGCTAACGCAGCTTCAACGTCGAAAGACCGAACAAAACGAGCAACATCGTGATAATCCAGAAGCGAACCACAACCTGATTCTCTTTCCAGCCTTTCAGCTCGTAGTGATGATGGATCGGCGCCATGCGGAAGACGCGCTTGCCGGTCAGCTTGAACGACACGACCTGGATCACGACCGACAGCGTTTCGACGACGAACACGCCGCCCATGATGAACAGGACGATTTCCTGCCTGACGATCACCGCGATCGCGCCAAGCGCGGCGCCGAGCGCCAGCGCACCTACATCGCCCATGAACACTTCGGCCGGATAGGCGTTGAACCAGAGGAAACCCAGGCCGGCTCCGGCGATGGCGGCGCAGACGACGGTCAGCTCGCCGGCACCGGGAATGTGCGGAACGAACAGGTAGGTCGAGAAGTCGGCGCGGCCGGCGACGTAGGCGAATATGCCCAGCGCGGCGCCAACCATCACCGTCGGCATGATCGCGAGCCCGTCGAGGCCGTCGGTCAAGTTGACGGCGTTGCTTGATCCTACGATCACGCAGTAAGACAGGAGGATGAAGCCCCAGACGCCGAGCGGATACGACACCGTCTTGAAAAACGGCACGATCAGGTCGGCCTTCGGCGATAGGTCGACGCTGAGACCGCTGGCGAGCCACGCCTGAATCAGCTGCAGGAATTGCGAGGTCGACGGCGCCGAGACCGAGAACGCGAGATAGATCGCCGCGACCAATCCGATCAGCGATTGGAACAGCAGCTTCTTACGCACCGAGAGCCCTTTAGGATTGCGCTGCACGACCTTGCGGTAGTCGTCCAGCCAACCGACAGTGCCGAAGCCGAGCGTGACCAGCAGGACGACCCAGACAAACCGATTGCGTAGGTCGGCCCACAGCAACGTCGTGATGATGATCGACACCAGGATCAGCGCGCCGCCCATCGTCGGCGTGCCAGCCTTGATCAGATGCGTCTGCGGGCCGTCGTCGCGCACCGATTGGCCGATCTTGTATTCGGTCAGCTTGCGAATCATCCTCGGTCCGATGACGAACGAAATCATAAGCGCAGTCATCGTCGCGAGGACCGAGCGCAACGTGATGTAGCTGAAGACGTTGAACGCGCGAACGTCGGTGGCGATCCAGTTGGCGAGCGCGAGCAGCATCAGTGATCCGCCGCGGCGCCGCCGAGCGCGGCGACGACGCGCTCCATGCGCATGAAGCGCGAGCCCTTGATAAGCACGGTGATCTCCGGGCCGAGGTCGCCCTCGATCGCGGCGACCAGGTCCTCGAGGCGCGCAAAGTGCACGCCGCCGCGGCCGAAGGCTTCGACCGCATGCGGCGTGAGCTCGCCCAGCGTCAGCAGGCGCTGGACGCCGGCGGCGCGCGCACATTCGCCGATCTCGCGATGGAACGCGACGCCCCGATCGCCGACCTCGCCCATGTCTCCCAGCACCATCCATCTCGAACCCGCGGCCTGGACCAGCACTGCGATCGCGGCGCGAACCGAGTCGGGGTTGGCGTTGTAGCTGTCGTCGATCAGCGTTGCGCCATCGCGCCCGGCCTTGGCCTGCAGCCTGCCTGCGATCGGACGGAAGGAGGCGAGGCCCTGCGCGACGGCGTCGAGATTCGCGCCCGCTGCGGTCGCGGCTGCGACCGCAGCCAGCGCGTTGGCGACGTTGTGCCGGCCCGGCATCTTCAGATCGACGCTGGTCGTGCCTTCGGGCGTCGCGATGTCGACGACGCTGCCCCAGGGTCGCGGTCGTACGCGCCCGGTGACGGCGGCCGGCGCGCGCAAGCCGAAATCGCGCACTGTCAGCGTCTTGCCCTCGGCGTTGCGCCGCGCGATGACGTCGTTCCAGAACGGGGCGTAATCGTCGTCGGCATTGATGACGGCGATGCCTTGCTGCTGCAGGGTACCGAGGACCGTCGCATGCTCGGCCGCGACGTCGGCGACGCTTTGCATGAACTCCTGATGCTCGCGCTGCGCATTGTTGAGCACCGCAATCGTCGGCTGCGCCACAGCGCCGAGATAGGCGGTCTCGCCGGTGTGGTTCATGCCTATCTCGAACACCGCGACGGCGTTGTTGGCGCGCAGACGCAGCACCATCAGCGGCAGTCCGATCTGGTTGTTCAGATTGCCGGCGGTCGCCAGCACGCGATCG
Organism: Betaproteobacteria bacterium; assembly: GCA_040005975.1. GTDB lineage: Bacteria > Pseudomonadota > Gammaproteobacteria > Burkholderiales > Casimicrobiaceae > PALSA-1003. Next base: position 8,550 of record JBDTXW010000052.1, read on the forward strand.
GCGCCCCGGGCGGCACGCAATATCGCCGCCGTCATTTCCTTGACGGTCGTCTTGCCGTTGCTGCCGACCACCGCGATGACCGGCAGCGTAAAGCGCCGGCGCCAGAATTGAGCGAGGCTACCCAGCGCCTGCAGCGGATCGGCGACCGCGAGCAGGCTTCTCGCGCCGTTGGCGCCCAGATTGGCGGCGAGCCGGGCGGCGTGGTCGCCCGCGACAATGGCAGCGGCGGCCCCGCGTTCGAACGCTGCCGCGACGAATTCATGCCCATCGAAGCGCTCTCCTTTGAGCGCGACGAAGAGCTCGCCAGGACGAACTGCGCGCGAATCGGTGCTGACGCCGTCGAACCAGGCGTTGCCTCCCTCGAGCCGTGCGGATATCGCCTGCGCCGCAGTCGCTGCATCCATCATGTGCCGCTCCATGCCTCGAGCGCGCGCGCCGCATGCTCGACGTCGCTGAACGGTTGCCGCACCGCGCCGCACTCCTGGTAGGTTTCGTGACCCTTGCCGGCCAGCAGCACGACGTCGCCGCGCGTGGCCTCGCCGATCGCGCTGGCGATGGCGATCGCGCGGTCGAGCTCGACCGAGTAGCGCCGGTTGCCGGTATCGCGAATGCCGTGCACGATTTCGCTGGCGATCGCCTCCGGGTCTTCGCTGCGCGGGTTGTCGCTCGTCACCAGCACGCGGTCGGCAAGCCTGCCGGCAAGCCGGCCCATTTCGGGACGCTTGCCCCGATCGCGCTCGCCGCCGCAGCCGAACAGGCAGATGAGCTCGCCGCCTTTACCCACCGCAGGCCGGAGCGCCGTCAGCACCTTGTCGAGCGCGTCGGGCGTATGCGCGTAGTCGATTACGGCGAGCGGCTTGTCGCCGCCGCCCAGCCGCTGCATCCGTCCGGGCGGCGCCTCGAGAGCGGCGAGGATCGAGAGCGCCCGTTCAAACGCGACGCCGCTGACCAGCAGCACGCCGAGCACGCCGAGCAGATTCGCCGCGTTAAATGCGCCGACCAGCGGCGTCGTGACCCGACCTCTGCCCCACGGCGTCTCGACGGTGAAGGCCAGTCCCCCGGCCGGCAGCGACGTCAGCCCCGCGCCGACGATGTCGGCAGCGCCGAAGCCGTAGCTCAATACCTTGCGCCCGTGGCTCTTCGCGCTGTCGAGGAGGCTTTGCCCGAACGCATCGTCGGCGTTGATCACGCCGACACGCAGTCCCGGCCACGCGAACAGCCTCGCCTTCGCCGCGCCGTACGCCGCCATCGTGCCGTGGTAGTCGAGGTGATCGCGCGACAGGTTGGTGAACAATGCGACGTCGAACGCGACGCCGTCGACCCGTCCCTGGTCGATGCCATGCGAGGAAACCTCCATCGTCGCGGCTTGCGCGCCCGCCGCGCGGAAATCGGCGAGCATCTGCTGCAGCAGCGCCGCGTCCGGCGTCGTGTTCGCCGCTGGAGCCAGCGCGCCGATCAGTCCGTTGCCGAGCGTGCCGAGCACCGCGGCGCGGCGGGCGGCGGCATCGAGGCCCGCCGCGATCCAGTGCGCGCACGAGGTCTTGCCGTTGGTGCCGGTGACGGCAACCATCCACAAATCCCGCGACGGATGGCCGTACACGACATCGGCGATGAACCCGAGCTTGGCCTTCAAGTCGTCGATCGGCAGATGGGGCACCTTCCAGGCGCGATCCCAGTTGAAGCCTTGTGTTTCCCAGAGGATCGCGCCTGCGCCGCGGGCGATCGCGTCGGGGATATAGGCACGGCCGTCGACGTGCGCGCCGGGATAGGCGGCGAACGCGTCGCCCGTACCCACCCGGCGGCTGTCCGAACTGATCCGCGAGACCGGTACACGCAGTCCGCCGAGCAGCTCGACGGGATCGAAATCGGCAGTCGTTGCCGCGATCACGTTTCCTCGCGCACCGTTACTTCGTCCGGCGGCAGGACGAGGCTCGTCGCCGGCGCGTCGGGTGCGACGCCCAGCAGGCGCAGCGCACCGCCCATCACGTCGGCGAACACCGGTGCCGCGACGGTGCCGCCGTAGTACTGGCCGGCGCCGGGCTCGTCCAGCATGACGGCGACGATCAGGCGCGGGTTCGACACCGGCGCGAAACCGACGAATGATGAAACGTACTTGTCGCCGTAGACGCGCCCGTCGACTTTGTGCGCCGTCCCGGTCTTGCCGGCGACGCGATAGCCGGCAATCTGGGCTTTAGGTGCGGTGCCTCCCGGCTCAACGACCATCTCCAGCATGTGACGCACCGCGCGTGCGGTCTGCGCCCTGATCACCGGCCGGCCGGCGACCGGCGCGTCGACCTTGAGCAGCGATACCGGCTTCAATTCACCGTCGGTGGCGAACACCGTGTATGCGCGCGCGAGCTGCACCAGATTGACCGAGATGCCATGGCCGTACGCCATCGTCGCCTGCTCGATTGGCCGCCAGGTCTTCGCCGCGCGTAGCCGGCCCGACACTTCGCCGGGGAATCCGGTCCGCGGCTGCGCGCCGAAACCGGCGGCGGAAAGCATCTGCCACATCGTTTCCGCCGGCAGCGACAGCGCTATCTTGGCCGCGCCGACGTTCGACGATTTCTGGATCACCTGCTCGACCGTCAGCGTGCCTTCGCGGTGCGCATCGTGGATCGTCGCGCCGCCGATCGTCAGCGTGCCCGGCGCAGTATCGATGAGCGTTTGCGGATTAATCTTGCCCGCATCGAGCGCGGCAGCGATCGTGAACGGCTTCAGCGTCGACCCCGGCTCGAACGTATCGATCAGCGCGCGGTTGCGCATGTGATCGCGAGCCGCGCGCTGACGATTGTTCGGATTGAACGCCGGCCAGTTCGCCATCGCCAGAATCTCGCCCGTTCTGGCGTCGAGCATGACCAGCGCCCCGGCCTTCGCCTTGTTGGCCTCGACCGCAGCCTTGAGCTCGCGGAAGGCCAGATATTGCAGCCTGCTGTCGATCGACAGCGCAAGATCCCGGCCTTCCTGCGGCGCGCGTATGCTCGCCACGTCCTCGACGATCTCGCCACGACGATTGATGATCACGCGCCTGCTGCCGGCGCGGCCACCAAGCCAGCTTTGCTGCGCCAACTCGATGCCTTCCTGACCGACGTCGCGATCGCCAGTAAAGCCGACGATGTGACTCATCACTTCGCCGCCCGGGTAATAGCGCCAGTACTCGTTTTCGTCGTGGATGCCGTCGATCTTGAGCGCAGCGATGTGCGCGGCCGCCTGCGGCGCGACCGGCTTTTTCAGGTACACGAAGTCGCCGCCATGTGCGAGCTTCTGTTTGATCGCGCCGGTCGACAGGTCCAGCGCCGCCGCGAGCGCCTTCAGCTGGTCCGGCGTCGCATCGACCTGGTCCGGCCAGGCCCATACCGCCTTGACCGGCGTGCTGATCGCGAGCGGATCGCCGAAGCGGTCGACGATGCGGCCGCGATGCGCCGGCATCTCGATGTCGCGGCTGTAGCGCGAGCTCCCCTGGTCCTGCAGGAAACGGTTGTCGATCCGCTGCAGATAGAGCGAACGCCCGAGAAGACCGGCGAACAGCAGAAGCAGGCCGCCGAAGACCAGCGGCGCGCGCATCCTGGGCAGCCGCAGCGCGTGCGCCGCGTTCCCCTTGAAGGCGTGCGCGGATCTCATCGCGGTCCCGCATCGACGATGCGCAGGCGCGCCGGCGCGGGCAGCTGCATGTGCAGCTGCTCGCGCGCGATCTTTTCGATGCGCGCCGGCATTGCCCACGTCGACTGCTCGATCTGCAGCTGCCCATACTCGACTTCGTAGGCGCGACTTTGCGCCTGCTCGCGCTCGAGATCGACGAAAAGCTTCCGCGCCTGGTAGCGCGAGGTAACCAGCGAGAGCGCGCAGACGACCAGCAGCGCGAGCAGTGCGAGATTGAGGCGCGCCATCGGCTAAAGCGGCCCTTCGGTGCGCTCGGCCACGCGCAGTGTCGCGCTCCGGGCGCGCGGGTTCGCGGCGAGCTCGGCCTCGCTTGCCCGGATTGCGCGGCCCACTGTCTTCAGCGGCGGCGTCGGCAACGCCGCGCTGGCAATCGCCAGGCGCGCGAGCCGCGCGTCGCCACCGTAGGGCTGGCTGCCGCGGCGGAAGGCTTGCTTGACCAGCCGGTCTTCAAGCGAATGAAAGCTGATGACGGCGAGCCGACCACCGACGGCCAGCCGAGCCGGAATACGCTCGAGCGCTAGCGACAATTCTTCAAGCTCCTGATTGACGAAAATCCGTATAGCCTGGAAAGTCCGCGTGGCCGGATCCTGACTCCAATCACCCCGCGCCCTCGCGCCGAGGGCTTTTGCCACGAGTGCGGCCAGTTGCCGCGTCCGGACGATCGGCCGCTCCGCGCGAGCCGCAACAATCGCTCTTGCAATCTGTTGAGCAAACCGTTCTTCACCATAGTCCGCGATCACTCCCCTGAGTTCACGTTCCGATGCACGCGCAATCCATTCCGCCGCGCTGATTCCGCGCGCGGGATCCATGCGCATGTCGAGCGGTCCATCCGTGCGCAGCGAAAATCCGCGCTCGGGGTCGTCGATCTGGGGCGAGGAGATGCCGAGGTCGAGCAGCACACCGTCGGCGCGTGCAATGCCGCAGGCATCGAGCGCCGGCGCAAGCTCCGAGAACCACGCCCGGCGAAACACGAAGCGCGGGTCGGTCCACGCGTTCGCCGCTGCCTCGGCCGCCGGATCGCGATCGAGCGCGACGAGCCTGCCGCGGGCGCCGAGCGCAGACAGGATGCGACGAGCGTGCCCGCCGCGCCCGAACGTGGCATCGACATACGCGCCATCAGGCTTGATTCGCAGGGCAACCACGGCTTCGTCGAGCAGCGCCGGTACGTGGTCGCCATCGGGCATCAGAGCGAGAAGCCGTCGAGCTCGGGCGGCAGATCGCCGGACGGGAATGCCACTGCGGAACTCGTTCGTTCGAGCCACCTGGCTTCGTCCCAGAGCTCGAACTTGTTGCCCTGGCCGACGAGGATCACGCGCCTGTCCAGTGCGGCGAACTGGCGCAGCGCGGGCGGTACGAGAATGCGGCCGGCTGCGTCGAGCACAACGTCGTCGGCGTGTCCGACGAGCAAGCGCTGCAGGCTGCGCAGTTTGTCGTTGAAGCTCGAAAGAGCCATTAGTCGCTGCTCGATCGGCTCCCACTCGGACAGCGGGTAGAGCAGCAGACAGTGTCCGGGATCGGCGGTCAGCACCAGATGGCCGGCGTCGCGCGCTGCGAGCGTCTCGCGGTGCTTGGCGGGAATTGCCAGCCGGCCCTTGTTATCCAGCGCCAGTTGCGTGACACCTCGAAACACCCGCTCCTCCCTTGCACCGTCGCGCGGTCGTGGGTACCCACTTTCACCCACTTTTTACCACCGTGTGCCACTATAAGGAAAGGAACGAAGCCGGTCAACACAATTTCGGTTTCCGAACAAGGACTTAGCTGCATTGTTGTATGAATGTT